>CBDUWK010000174.1:0-5530 GCA_965370905.1 uncultured bacterium
TTCGACTGGGAAGACCGGCTTTACTATGCCTCGGACTACTTCGAACAGCTATACCAGTGGGCTATCAAGCTGATCAGGGATGGCAAAGCGTATGTATGCGACCTGACTGCAGATGAAATTCGCGAGACGCGCGGAACCCTAACAAAACCCGGGCAGGACAGCCCTTACCGCAACCGTTCGGTCGATGAGAACCTCGATCTCTTTAAAGGGATGAAAAAGGGAGAGTTCCCGGATGGAACGAGGACCTTAAGGGCGAAGATCGACATGGCGGCGGGCAATTTGAACATGCGCGACCCGGTATTATACCGCATCCTGCATGCGGAACATCCTCGCACAGGGAACAAGTGGTGCATTTATCCCATGTACGACTGGGCGCACGGACAGTCGGACTCTATCGAGGGGATCACACATTCACTCTGCTCGCTGGAATTTGAAGATCACCGGCTACTGTACGACTGGTTCCTGGAACAACTGGGTGTTTACCATCCGCAACAAATCGAATTTGCCCGTCTTAACCTGAACTATACGGTAATGTCCAAGAGAAAGCTCTTGGGGCTGGTCAATGAAGGACACGTCTCCGGTTGGGATGATCCCCGTATGCCCACTCTTGCGGCAATGCGGCGAAGAGGATTCACACCAAAATCGATTCGCGCCTTCTGCGATAAGATAGGTGTGGCTAAAAAGTCGAGTACGGTGGACCTGGCGCTGCTGGAACATTGCGTGCGGGTGGATCTGAATCAAACAGCTTTGCGCTTTATGGCAGTATTGCGACCATTAAAGGTGGTAATAGATAATTACCCAGAAGGAGAAGTCGAAGAACTTGAGGCGGTGAACAATCCGGAAGACTCTTCGGCAGGGACACGTAAGGTGCCGTTTTCGAAGGTGCTTTACATCGAACAGGAAGATTTTATGGAGGACCCCCCGAAGAAATTTTTCCGGCTGGCTCCGGGACGGGAAGTAAGGCTGCGCTACGCCTATTTTATCAAGTGCATCGAAGCAGTTAAAGATGAAAAAGGTGAGGTAGTGGAGCTCCACTGCACTTACGATCCGGCTACCAGAGGAGGGAATGCACCGGACAACCGAAAAGTGAAGGCAACCCTTCACTGGGTATCGACCGAACATGCTGTCGATGCTGAAGTGCGGCTGTATGATACCCTTTTCAGCAAGGAGGATCCGGAAGATACCGAGGAAGGTGAAGATTTTACCGTCAATCTGAATCCGAAATCGATGGAGGTACTGAAGGATTGTAAGTTGGAACTGAACCTGAAAGACGTCAAGCCGGGTTTCCGCTGCCAGTTCGAAAGACAGGGATATTTTTGTGTGGATCCAGACTCTACCGCAGGTCAGTTGGTGTTTAACCGCACCGTAACGCTGAGGGATGCCTGGGCGAGAATGCAAAAGAAGGGTAATTCATGAAAATTGACCTCATGGGAGCAAGAGGGTAATTACAGTAGAAGGTGGATCGAGCACCAAAATCTTTTAAGAATTATCGGGTGTAGATACCTGACTGCACCAGAATTTACTTGTCCGTCCTCTGTCGGATTCTGGCGTTACCACACCCAGCTATCTTTCTCTTGCTTTCCGGGAAGTGATCTGCTATATTTGAATATAGGAACCGTATAACTAATGGCTATGCTGCAGTAAACAGAAAGGAGCGTGTAGGATGAAAGCAGGAATATTCTTTACAGGCTCGGGTCCGATTCTGATCTTGACTTCGTACGATTCTTTCACCAATCCCAACCTGGTAGAGAAATTAGAAGTAAAAGGGATCAAGAAGTTCATCGCTTTTGAGGTTTCTGAGAAAATGGTACAGATGAAATACGGAAAACACTACAACGTGATTATGGGCGACTTAAACCAGGAAGACGATTTGCGGGTGCTGGATTACGACGGACATCACGTCTTCTATAACTTTTCCTTTGAAGATCTGGGCAAACCGATTTACTACGAACAGTGAAGAACTGAAACTTCATTAATAGACAGGCTCCTTAATTCAAGGAGCCTGTTTTTTTCTTGCATTTTGGAATAAGGTTTTGTAGATTGGGGGAAATAGTTGTGTTCCTACCGTGTGCGGAAACTCGAAAGTGCAGAAAGGGAGGTTTAAATGAATATCTACATAGGTAACCTGTCACATGACGTTAGTGATGATGATCTGCGGCAGGAGTTTGAAGCTTTCGGGCAGGTTGAGTCCTGCTCGGTCATTAAAGACAGATACAGCGGCGAGTCTCGCGGCTTCGGATTCGTGGAGATGCCTGATAAAGCAGAAGCCCAGGCGGCAATGGACGGGTTGAATGGAAAGGATTTAAAAGGGCGAAACCTCATCGTCAATGAAGCTCGCTCCAAATCCGGTGACCGCCAGGGAGGTGGCGGAAAGCCTGGCGGGGGTGGCCGAGGCGGTGGATTTGATGGACCAGGTGGGGGTGATAGCGGACAAAGCCGGGGACAGCGGTAGGCAGATACGACGCAGATTACGATGACAAAATAGAAGCTGGTCGCACATTGTGACCAGCTTCATAGAAGATGACGGTTATGGCAGACTATTATGGTCACATATAATGTAGACCGTGATACACCTCGAAATACGCTATTATTTCGGCTGCCACTCTTTCCAAACTTTACCAACCAAATCCGGACCTGGTTTCAGAACCGGATCTCCCGGTTGCCATCCTGCCGGGCAGACCTCCTTGCCCTGATGGGCGCGGACGTGTTTAAACGCTTTAACCTGTCGAATGGTCTCATCCAAATTCCTACCGACAGGGGGTGATAATATCTCCATAGCTTGCACTACCCCATCAGGATCTATCAAAAACCGCCCCCTGATGTCAACACCCGCTTTTTTATCATAAACTCCGTAGATTCTGCCTATTTTTCCACCCTTATCGGAGGCCATGTGGAAGGGAATACCTCCCGGCACCATTTTTGACAATTCGATTTCGTCCCAGATCTTATGCGAAAATTTGCTGTTTACGCTGATTGCTATTACCTCGACGCCTACTTCTTGAAGTTCGGCGTAACGGCTTCCAACCGTCGAGAGTTCGGTTGGTCAGACGAAGGTGAAATCACCGGGATAGAAGCATAACATCACCCATTTTTCGCTGAAATCGGACAATTTGACATTCGTAAAACCACCTTGGTAATAAGCTGGTAAGTCAAAGTCGTACGCGCTGCTACCGACTCTAACAGTCTCGATAGGGTTGCAAGGTTTCTCTCCTGCAAATGCATATTCGCCTGCAAAGAGAACTCCAACTATTAGAACGAATGTACCTATAATTTTTAGAGCATTTCGTCTCATAAAAGCCTCCTCAACAAATTGATTTTCTGAAGTTATCTTCTACCTTGGATACAATAGCGAAATGTAAGATTACTCTAAACTAAAAGCAAGTGTATTTCGGCTTTTCTTGCGTTTTAATTAAGCTCCGATTTTATATTGCTTTTAGAATGGGGTTTTGTAGATTGGGGGGAATAATGAGCTGGTCGCAAAATGCGACCAGCTTGTAATAAAAGGTTATCACAGAAGGTGATAGCCTAGATGATTAAACGGCGAGTGGCGCGTCAACTCGCCATACCCTTTTCCATACCAATCCAAACCATACTCCTCTCGTCTCACTAATTTACAAAATTCCAAAAAACCTCTTGACTTTAATAGTGAACATTTGTATATTAGGTGCACAGATTTTCAGTTAGTTTTTTCGTATCATCTGTGTACCAAAAAGAAAAGGAGAGTACTATGCATTCGATCTGTCATTTTGAAATTCCAGCGGATGATCCGCAGAGGGTTCAGAAATTCTACCAGGGGCTTTTCGGGTGGGAGTTCAAACACCATCCGGAGATGGATTATTACAGCGTGATGACGGGGCCTGAAGGCGAAGTCGTCAACGGCGGAATGATGAAGCGCCAACAGCCCGGACAACCGATCGTTAACTACATCGATGTGGAAAGCGTTGAGGCTTCAGCTAACAAGGTGAAGGAGCTGGGTGGCCAGGTGGTAATGGGGAAAAGTCCGGTGCCGGAGATGGGCTGGTTTGCCATCTGTCTGGACTCTGAACAGAACGTTTTCGGATTGTGGGAGGCGGATAAGAGCGCGAAATGATAATAGCGGTTAGCAGTTAGCAGATAGTAATAGTAAAGCCCTGCCAAATAGTGCAGGGCTTTTTCTGCAAGATAGGGATTTAACTCACCGAACCATAGAGATCTGGCTGATGACGTCCTGCAATTTCTTCAACACTTCGAGATATCTCTCAAAGTAGATCCGGGCGACACGATTAATAATCTCCAAACCTGCTGGGGAATTCATCAGGAGAAGATCCCTAAACGGCCCAGCTTCAATGGACAGGACTTTGGTAGATTCGTAGCACTTTGCCGTTGAAGTGTACCTGGGAGAGTTCAGCAGTGATGATATTCCGAAGAGTTCTCCCTTTTCTATTTTTGAAACGGTAAAACTGAACTCAGCGGGGTTGGCTGGAAGCTGCAGATATACAGTCCCTTCCATCAACATGTAGAAATGTGAGCTCGCCTGATTGTACTCGAAAATCATTTCATCCGCACTAAATTCCTTAACTGAAGAGAAAGTGCTGAGCCTATTTACCTCATCCACGTTCAGAGAATTGAAAAGCTCATGACCCTTCAACATTTTATCAATGCTCATGGTTTTGCTCCTTTCTTTCACCAAGTTATGGATAGATAAGATTTTTGGGTAATTATTTGATAGTTTCGGCGATTTCCTGGATATCACCGAGGTAACTGGTACTCAGGTTTTCGAACATTGAGAGCACTCTTTTCAGTATGTCGTCCTTTTCTGCGTCGCTGGGTTCACGTTTGTTGTTCATACAAAAACTGATCTTGGATGCATAGTAAGACGAAAGTATGTTGGAGACGACTATCATAGTCATCAAGCGTTTTTCTTCCATTTTTTCCTCCAATATTAAAATGGTTGTTAGCAACTCTATATTGCAAAGGTAATGAATACATAGTGATTTGTCAATGAAAAACCGACTCTTTTCCCGTTTTACAAGTAGAGTACAACGGTCCATACCGGCGTTCTTTAATAGGGATAATGCAAAGCCCCCGATCAAGAAAGATTGGGGGCTCTTAAATTGCATAGGTTTACTATCGCTTATATCACTTCTTCATGTCAGCTTTGATCTCTTCGATGCGTTTTGCGAATTCGGTGTTTTCCCCTCCAACGAGCTCTATAGCTTTTTCTTCAGCTTCGATAGCTTCCTGATGTTTGCCCATCTTCCAGAGAACCATGCTTAGAGTATCCCAGGTATTAGCCAGATCCTCGAGTTCTATGGATTTAAGTGCTGCGGCATGAGCGCTCTTCAGGTTCATCTCTTCCATAGCCCAGAACCAGGCGTAACCGTTAAGGGCGCCGGCGTCGCTATCCTTCTCAAATTTGGTGGTATACTCCTCGCCATATACTCGCAGAGCTTTTTCATCCTGACCTTCCATAATCAACAGCTTGGCATATGACTGTGCCAGCCGGTTGTCACTGATTTTCGGATCATTGCGATACAGCACTTCTGCCAGT
>CBDUWK010000175.1:0-5505 GCA_965370905.1 uncultured bacterium
AATCTTTCATTTATAGCATTATTATAACTCTACATTTAAGCTTCTGATTTCTCCTCACACAGTACTTCTCCAATTTTCTGCAGCAAATTATTCATGCGGTAGGGTTTCTGAATAAAGCCTACGGCTCCCTTTGCAATGGCCTCTTCCGCGCCGCTCTCGGTAATGCGACCTGAAGATAGTAAAATCTTTGCGTCACTATTGACAGATAGGATTTGTTGCATGACTTCACAGCCATCCATCCCAGGCATGAACATATCCAGAATGATTAAATCTATTTCATGCCTGTGTTCATGGTAAAGATCGTTGGCGTCACTTGCGCTTGAAGCAGTGATAACCCGATAGCTGTCCGTTTCAATCAACTTCCGGGCCATTGCCAGAACTAATTGTTCGTCGTCAACCAGAAGAATGGTTCCCTTGCGGCCTCTGCTGCCCAGCCTTTTGTTCTTCGCATCAAGGCTTTTCTGAGTGACTGCAGGAAAATATAGTGAAACCGTGCTGCCTCTTCCCGGGTTACTTTCTACTTGAATCGTTCCCCCTCCTCGTTTAACGATCTGGTTGACGATAGTCAACCCCATTCCACTGTGTTTGGTGGTGTCCTTGGTACTGAAAAACGGCATAAAAGCCTTTTCTCTGGCCTCCAGTGACATTCCTATACCGTTATCCTGTATCGATATCCAGGTTGCCCCCTCTTCCCCGCTTTTCAGCCCGATATCCCGAGCGATTTTGGGGGTTATGTATCCCGTCCGAATGAGAATCGTTCCACCCTGTGGCAGAGCTTCGCAGGCATTATACAGAACGTTCAATATTGCCCGGCGGATCTCGATGGCATCAGCCAGGATCCCTTTTAGGGTTGGAGCTAATTCAAGTGAGAGAGTAATGCGTTTTTCAAACGCTCTGCTCACTATAGCTGCAACTTCGCGGATCACCTGGTTAACTTCAATTAACGCGGTTTCCACGTTACTCTGCTTAGTAAAAATACTTAGCCTTTGAGAGAGTTCCGAGGCGTTCTTCGATGTTAATTCGATGGTTGATACCATTTCAGAAATGGGATCATCAGGTTCGATTAGTTCTCGGAGACGAAGGACATTTTGTTTCAGGGTATTCAACAGGTTATCGAAATCGAGAGCCAGAGTACCGGCCAGGATTCCTGTTGTTTCCAGAGCATGAAACCTTGCTAACTCTTTATTAATGTCCTCTCGCAATCCTGCATCTTCCAGGACGATCAGTGCAGCTGTAACTTCGCCCAACGTGCCAATAAGGGGAAAACCTGCGACAGTAATTATCCCCTGATCGCGGTACACTTCTGCTATTTTGATCTCTTTTCTGGAAAAATTCTTTCCACGAAGAACGGTCTTGAGCACTCGTTGAAGATAAAGGGATTTTGAGATCTCTATCTCAGAGATGGATTTGCCGATGAGATCTTTGGCAGATTTGTAATGCGGAAAGAACCTCTCTAATGCAGATTTGTTGATATCCCGGATCTGACCCATCGTATCTAATAATATGATACCGGTGGAGATGGAATCCAACAATACCTTGAACTTCATCTGCTCCACTTCCAGGAGATCGTTGACTGCTTCCACAATAATTTGATCTTCAGTGAGTTTTTCTAAGAGATCGGTTTGGGAATTAAATAAGGCATGTTGATCTTCGGTGAGCTGAATGATGTCTACCTCAAAGCCCTCAGAGGCCAGTGTGTCCTTTACTCGGCTCAGGTCGCGGTCCGATTTTGGCTTCAATAGAATGTGCTTATTAGCACTCATATAAGGATACAGTTAAATTCACGTTATCATTTGTAATTTGAGGAAATTCGCATTATCCTTCGGGCTTCGCGGGGGTGCGGAATCTCACCATTTTATTGCGATCCGATCTGATATTTACCTTGCAATAGGAATCAGCAAACTAAATATATCACTCTGCTGTAATCAGACAACCAATTTCGCTTGTATTTAAACCCCTGGTCAAATCGCCGCACGCCAAAGGTAAAAAGTTCACGCTTTTTTGCAAGTGAAAATTTGCTGAATCGCTTGACTCGACAACTGTTTTTATTTACATTTAATAATAGGGCTGTCCCAAAACTAATTTTGTCATTCTGAATCCGCCAACTGATGGGTGAAGAAACTCTTGTTTATTATGGGTATATGAGTTGATTGAGACTCTTCATTTCATTCAGAGTGACACTTTTGGGACAACCTCATTTTTTTTGAAACAAAATTGAAGCTTTTCAGGTACGAAGCAAAAAGGTGCGAAACGGAAGAACAACAGATCTGAAATAATCCCTGAATTATTAGTTGAATGCGATTAGTTAAGGCCAAATACAGGAGAGAAAATCAATGGACTTCTTAAAGGAACTTGGTATAAAAGAGATAAACTCCGGCGCATGTTCCGGGCCGGGAACCTGGGCGCCAATCGAAGGGAAAGAGTTGATTACTTCAGTCAATCCCACGAATGAAGAAGTGATCGCGAAAGTAGCACAGGCTTCTGCTGAAGATTACGAGAATGTCATGGAAGCCGCCACCGAGGCTTTCAAAGAGTGGCGCATGATTCCCGCTCCCAAACGTGGTTTGGTGGTGCGGGATCTGGGGGAAGCTCTCAGGGAAAAGAAAGACCCTCTGGGCAGACTGGTAACCCTGGAGATGGGTAAAATCGTTCATGAAGGCTGGGGTGAAGTGCAGGAGATGATAGACGTCTGCGATTTCGCACTGGGTCTTTCCCGCCAACTCTACGGTTTGACTATGCATTCGGAACGTCCCCGGCATAGAATGTACGAACAGTGGCATCCTTTGGGAGTGGTTGGAGTAATCTCAGCTTTTAACTTCCCGGTAGCGGTCTGGGCGTGGAATTCCGCACTTGCTGCGGTTTGTGGTGATGCGACCCTCTGGAAACCGTCTTCCGAAACTCCCTTAACCGGTATTGCCGTCCAGCACGTCTGCAACGACGTAATGGAAGCGCATAACCTGACCGGTATTTTCAACCTGGTTATTGGACGGGGTGCGGTAATCGGCGAAAAGCTCATCAACGACAGACGCATTCCTTTAGTATCAGCCACCGGTTCATGCGAAATGGGTTATCGTATCGGCAGAGTGGTTGGTGAACGTCTGGGAAGAACCATTCTCGAACTGGGAGGAAACAACGGAATCATCGTAGATGAAACCGCTGACCTGGAAATGGCTATGCGGGCGGTACTTTTCGGCGCAGTAGGCACTGCAGGTCAGAGATGCACTACCACGCGTCGAGTTTTCCTGCATAAAGACATTGCCAAAGAATTTACCGATAAGCTGATCAATGCTTATAAACAGGTTCGCATTGGTGATCCGCTGGATGAGAACACTTTGATGGGACCACTCGTCAATCAGGCTGCCATTGACATTATGATGGATGCACTGGAGACCATAAAGGAAGCTGGCGGTGAGATACTATACGGTGGTAAAACCGTAGATCGTTCCGGCTTCTACGTCGAACCGGTTATCGTAAAAGCACAACATGGTTGGCAGATTGTGCATGATGAAACCTTCGCACCGATTCTTTACCTGATTGAATACGATGACTTCGATGATGCTATTGCGTGGCACAATGAAGTCCCACAAGGCCTCTCTTCCGCAGTATTCACCACAAACCTGCAGCGCGCAGAAATTTTCCTGTCGCACGAAGGATCGGATTGCGGTATAGCGAATGTCAACATTGGTACCTCTGGCGCCGAGATCGGCGGAGCCTTCGGTGGTGAAAAGGAGACGGGTGGCGGCCGCGAATCGGGTTCCGATTCCTGGAAAGCCTACATGCGGCGTCAAACCAATACTATCAACTGGTCCAAGGACCTGCCTCTGGCACAGGGACTTAAGTTCGAATAGCTTACTATGATCAGGCGCATAGGCATCAGGCGAGAAGACAAAAACGAGTGGGAAGCGCGTGTTCCCATAACTCCCGCAGATACAGCAAAATTGATTGGGGAGGGTGTTGAGATCTGGCTGCAGCCCTCCCCGATTAGAATATACCGCGACGAGGAGTACCGCCGTGTCGGTGCGGTAATAAACGAAGACTTATCTTCTTGTCCGGTTATCCTGGCGGTCAAGGAGATACCATCGAACTTCTTTGAGCGGGGGAAGACGTATATCTTTTTCTCTCATACTATCAAGGGGCAATCCTATAATATTCCCATGTTGAAGAAGATGATGGAACTTAAGTGCATCCTCATTGATTATGAATTGGTTACTGACGAGCAGGGAAACCGACTGATATTTTTCGGAAGACACGCGGGCCTTGCGGGCCTGATCGATACCTTCTGGGCTTTTGGTAAAAGGTTGCAATGGGAAGGTCATACCAATCCCTTCAGTGCCATTAAGATGGCGCACGAGTACGCCAGCCTTGACGATGCTAAGACTGAGATCAGGGCGGTGGGAGAGAGGCTGCAAAAGGAGGGCATTCCTACGGCATTGGGGCCTCTGATTTTCGGATTTGCAGGATATGGTAACGTTTCCCAGGGTGCGCAGGAAATTTTCGATCTGTTCCCGCACCTGGAGATTTCACAGGAGGAGGTTGCCCGGATTCACAGCTCTTCAACGGGAAGCTTCGACAAGCTATATAAGGTCGTCTTCAAGGAAGAAGATATCGTAGAACCGGTTGATCCGCAAGCTGCCTTTGCGCTGCAGGATTATTACGACAACCCAGAGAAGTATAAATCGAAGTTCGAAAGTTATCTCCCGCATCTAAGTGTGCTGGTGAATTGCATTTACTGGGATGAAAAATACCCTCGGTTGGTGACAAATGATTGGCTGAAGCGAGCATATTCAAAAGCACAAAAGCCGCGCCTGAAGGTCATTGGGGATATAACCTGCGATATTGACGGTTCCATCCAATGTACAGTCAAGGCTACTGATCCAGGCAATCCGGTGTTCGTTTACAATCCCATTGCGGAAACGGTCACCGACGGTTGGGAAGGGAACGGTCCGGTTATCATGGCGGTGGACAATCTGCCTTGTGAACTGGCCCAGGAAGCGTCAGAATTTTTCAGTAAAGTGCTCACGCCATTCGTGCCGCGAATGGTTGCACAGGATTACCATCTGTCTTTCGATGATTTGACACTCCCGGAGGAACTCAAGAGGGCAGCGATCTTACACCAGGGAGAACTGACGCCAAAATATACCCATTTAAATCGATATATATAAAGCAATCAAAAATTCTACATAAGGAGCTAAGATGAAGACCGTTCTGGTACTGGGAGCGGGGTTGGTAACTAAACCCCTGGTACAATATTTACTTAAGCATAACTTCCGTGTCCGTGTGGCGAGCAGGACCGTAAGCAAAGCGGAAAAGCTGATAGATAATCATCCCAACGGAGAAGCCATTCAGTGGACCGTCGATCAGACCGATCGACTGAAGAAAATGATTGGTGAGTGCGATCTGGCGGTGAGTCTTCTGCCCGCGGCATATCATACGACTGTAGCTGAAATGTGCATTGAATTAGGCAAGGACATGGCCACAACTTCCTACGTTAGCCCGGCGATGCAG
>CBDUWK010000176.1:0-5496 GCA_965370905.1 uncultured bacterium
TTGGCGCTTATCGTAGAAGTATCTTTAAGCAAATCGGACTTTTTGGATTTAACTTTGAATTTGATGCACCAAAAGAAGATCTGAGATATTTAGTAAGGAATCTCGCCTTTGCCTTAAGTAATCTACTAAAGCAGTTGAAGGATGAAAAAAAAGGCATTTTCCTTATACTTGATGACATTAATGGTTTAGCTGGTTCCCAGGAATTCGCTGACTGGCTTAAAAGTTTTATAGATGAAGTAGCAACTAATTCTGTGCAACTTCCTCTATGTTTGCTTATTGTAGGGTATGAGGAGAGAAGGCAATCACTTTGTAGGTTGCAACCCTCGCTCGCACGCGTGTTTGATTTAATTGATATTCCAGTCTGGTCTAACGAGGAAACATCTGACTTCTTTAGGACAGCCTTTAATGAAGTTGGAATTACAATAAATGATGAGACTCTCGCGCAAATGGCAGATTATGTCGGAGGTTTACCTGTTCTCGCTCACGAAATAGGTGATGCAGTTTTTAATGAGGACAAAGACGGTGAAATAGGTGGACTTGACCTATTGATAGGTGCGATGAAAGCCACTGAGATATTGGGCCATAAATTTTTAGACATCAAAGCTCTAAACAAAATTCAGGATAAGAAATATTTGAATATTTTATGGGAAATTGTTACAAAAACTAGTGATCTAGAATTCAAACGTGCTGAAATTCGAGAAAAATTAAAAGAAAGTGAAAAAAAGCTACTTGATCCATTTCTTGGGACGATGACTGACGTTGGTGTTTTTATTCGACAACGTCCTGGAGATTACCGGTTTGTTACTCTCTTACATTTCCTTTATTTCAAAGTCAACGCACTTCGAGCAATGAGTTTAAAAGTTATGGGAGGTACTGGATAATCAATCCTGAGAATTATCTTATATTAAAAGTAAAGTGACAGAATATGTCCGAAGAAGAAAAATTCGATTGTATAATTGTCGGTGCCGGTCCGGCAGGTTTGTCCGCTGCACTGACTCTGGCTAAAGCCGGTGTGGAAGTCGCCGTCCTCGAGCGGGGTGAATACCCCGGCTCTAAAAACGTCATGGGCGGCATCCTGTTTACCACCATCCTGGATAAATTGCTGCCCGAATTCTGGAAAGATGCGCCCGTCGAACGCCACGTTACTCACCGGCGTTTTTCCATCCTGTCGAAGGAAGGTGAAGTAGCCCTGGATTTCAAGACTGCCGCCTTTAACGAACCGCCCTATAACCATACCTGGACGGTTCTGCGCGCCAAGTTCGACCGCTGGTATGCAGAACAGGCCGAAGCAGCCGGAGCCATGATCATCCCCGGCATGATGGTCTCCGAGCTTATCGTTAAGGACGGCAAAGTAGTTGGTGTTAAAACTGAACCCGGCGGCGACGAACTCAACTGCGACGTAGTCATTTGTGGGGAAGGAGTCAATTCCTTCTTGGCCGAGCAAGTTGGCTTGAGAAAAATCCACGACGGTAAGCATATGGCTGTGGCAGTTAAAGAAGTCATAGGCCTTCCTCAGGACGTCATCGAAAGTCGCTTTCACCTGAATGACAACGAAGGTAGCGCTTACGAAATTTTCGGACAAGCGGTTCAAGGTACCTTCGGCTCAGGATTCCTCTACACCAATAAAGAGAGCATCTCCATCGGTGTCGGAGCAACCATCCATGACATGAAACGCCACAATCTGAATCCCAATGACGTGCTGGAACAATTCAAAGCGCATCCTGCTATTGCCCCTCTAATCAGGGATGGCGAATCATTGGAATACGCCGCTCACATGATTCCTGAAGGTGGCTATCTGCACATGCCTCAACTTACCATGGATGGCTTGATCTTAACCGGAGACGCAGCAGGTTTGATCAATGCCAGCCAGTACCATGAAGGTTCCAATCTCGCCATGGCTTCCGGTGTATACGCCGCCGAAACCGTGATAGCTGCCAAGGAGAAGGGAGATTTTTCCAACGCAACTCTGTCACAGTACCGCGATAAGCTCGAACAAAGCTTCGTCCTGAAAGATCTGAAAAAATTCCAGAAATTTTCCGGATTTCTAAATGATAATCCCCACCTCCTTAGCGATTATCCCGATATTGCCGTAAAACTTTTAGAGGATTACTTCCGAATAAGCGAGAAGCCTAAAGCACAAATAGAGAAAGAGGTTGTCGCTAAATTTAAAAATGAGATCGGCATATTCAACTTTGCCAGGGATATATTTAAGATGTGGAGAGCAATGCGATGAATGAAGAACAGGTCGTACCAGTCGAAGAATCCAAAATCAAATCCACTATCGAAGATAAACTGTTCCTCGTCAAGTACAAACCGGACAAGGAATCGCATATCCAGGTGGATCAGGAAAAATTTAAAGCAGATACCTTAAAGGCTGTACTATATATCTGTCCCGCAAAAACATACGAACTCAACGAAGAGACCGGTGAATGCATGGTCGCCTTTGAAAACTGCCTTGAATGTGGCACCTGCAGGGTGGCTTGTCCCGAGTATATAACCTGGATTTATCCACGCGGCGGTTTCGGTGTGCAGTTCCGTTTCGGGTAATCACGCCGAGTTTAGCAGAAAATAAGTACTGGGGATAAAATTATTATGGGGAGAACGGGGTCGTCAGACCCCGATTGTACGTATTGGAATAGAAAACCGTGAGGATACGAAGTGAACTGGTTCCGAACGCGCTGGCAAAAACTGGAACGAAGTGAAAAAAGATATCTTATTTTTCTGTGCGTTTTTGCGCTGACGTTACGCCTGGTTTATGCCCTGAGTGTCGATTTGATTCCTGCCGACATGTACGGTATAGACATGGACGCAGTGGATTATGACTTTTTGGGCTGGAATATCGCCAACGGCAACGGCGTCATCGATATTTTCGGAAACCCCAACTCCACCCGCTTTCCGGCCTACCTGTACTTCCTCGGTACGATATATTTCATCTTAGGCCGCAGCCATATTATCGTATTGCTCATTCAAGCTTTTATCGGGGTGCTGACACCCTTGTTTATCTACCTCACGGCGAAACAGATATTCAAAAATAAAGTCAGCAGAATTGCCGGCATACTCGCAGCCATCTACCCGGTTTGGATCTGGTACGTCGGCTGGTTGATGACGGAAAACCTGTTCTTATTATTGTTGAATATTCTCATATATTTGACGGTGAGCCTGAGTAGAAATGCGGGATGGAAGAAACTGCTTCTAATCGGATCTATCGTTGGTTTGCTGAGCTTAACTAGAGGGGTGGGTTTGCCCTTCCTCGGTATCATCCCGATATACGTATTTCTCCGTCTGAAGGGGGATATAGCACAAAAGTTGGGAAGAGCCATTCTCGTGCTCCTGGCCGCATTGGTCGTCATGACGCCCTGGACGATACGTAATTACATTGTCTATGATGAAATCATGCTGCCATCCTCCGAAGGCCCTGGGATCATGTGGCTGACACTCAACGCTGATAAAGTTTCTATCGATAAAATTTACCAGCCTGAACTGGCTTTTGAATATGTGGATCAGGTTGGTCGCCAAAACGCCACCAGTGAAGAATTTTACTGGATATTAGCTCAACATAATCCCTTTGGACTGACTGCTCTACAGGAAATATTTGAAAGGTTATGGCCGGATGAACCTGTTCCTGAGACTGACCTGGAGGCTTGCCGCCGCTTGGGGGAAAAGGTTAAGGTGCAAATCCTCGAGCAACCTTCAGCCTGGATTATTAAATCTTTAGTCCAGATCCCTCGCTTCTGGCACGTTCTGGATGAGAGGGGGAGATATATTAACGGTTATGGCTTCATAATTCCCTTCTTTTTCGTGGGATTTTGGCTTAACCGCAAGCGAGTCATTGAACTACTCCCTCTATACATCTTTCCATTGGAGCTATATGCTATCAGTATCCTGTTCTTCGCGGATGCACGCTTCAGAATGCCATTCGAAGGAGTATTTCTGATTGTAGGGGCATTCGCTATCGAGCGCTTTATAACTCTCTTCCGTAAAACCTATTGGGCATACATAATCCTGGCAGCATTTTTTCTGCTTCAATACTACCTGCGGCTTCAATCGACTGAAGTGCGAATGGCGATACGTTCGCTACTCCAGGCGGTTGGATTCCAGCCGGCAGAATTGTAAACAATTAGATTTACAAACTAATTTGGATCCAGATAGGCAGCTAAACGATGAAAGTTCTTCTACTGCGCCCCGACTCTGAAGTATACGGTTCAGCTCCGCCACTGGGGATTCTCTCGCTTGCATCCTATTTCAGGGATATAGGGCATTACGATGTGGCTATTTACGATGGTCGGGCACATTGTGCAACTGCACGGCAGCTTGTTGAACAAGTGATCGAGGAGAATCCCGATGTCGTCGGAATCAGCCTGTTTGCCATGGAGCGCCTTGAAGGTCACCAGGCCGCGCATGACATAAAGAAAGCATTACCGGATGTTACTATTGTCTGTGGCGGAGCTTATCCCTCTACGGAACTGGAAGAAACTCTCCAAAATCCCTCTATTGATTTTGCTGTTGTCGGTGAAGGTGAGATCAGCGGGCTGGCACTGCTGCAAGCGCTGGGAAACGGATCCCTGCCGGAGAGTATTCCCGGTGTGGGCTGGAGGAGGACCGGAATTCCGATTAAACCCGTTGAGCAACCATTTATTCAAGATCTTGACCAACTCCCCCAGCCTGCTTGGGATATGCTGGACATGGAGCTATACTTCAACAACCCTTATAAACCTGCTACTGCCAATATTTTTCAGAAAAACAAGCATTCCGTACCCGTTATCTGTTCACGAGGTTGCCCCTATCAATGTGTTTATTGCCATAAACTCTTCGGCAAAAAAGTTCGTAGACATTCAGTTGACTATATGATTGAGCAATTGACATATCTGCACGAACACAAAGGTGTCGAAGAGATTGAGATCGTTGATGACATCTTTAACGTGGATCCGGTATGGACCAAAGATTTCGCTGCGGCTGTGACCGAGAGTGGTTTAAAGTTGAACTTTTGCTTCCCCAACGGACTCAGAGCCGACCTCATGACCGAAGAGATCGTCGATCTGTTGGTAAAGATTGGTAGTTATCGTATAGTCTATGCTATCGAATCAGGGTCACCTGAGATTCAGAAGGCGATTCGCAAAAACGTCGATCTTGAAAAAGCGCGAAAATACATAAATTATACCGCTAAAAAAGGTGTCTCAGTTGGATCCTTCTTTATCTTGGGTTTCCTCGACGAGACCGAAGAGCAAATGCGACAGACCATAAATTTCGCTTGTTCTACTAAAGTATCGACCGCATCCTTCTTCATGCTGACCCCCTTTCCGGGTACAGAAACCTATCAACAAGCCCTGGCGAGAAACATTCAGGTCGATAAGGCAAACTATACCCATTATTACGCGCTTTCGGCCAACCTCAGTAAAGTCCCGGATAAAGTAGTGACCAGATTGCGAACCTACGCTTATTTGCGATTCTATCTGAATCCAATTAGACTGATTCGCCTCTTTCGATCTACACCATTCC
>CBDUWK010000177.1:0-5469 GCA_965370905.1 uncultured bacterium
GCTTCTCCCACCCCTCAAAAGTTCGAATCGCGTCCCTAACTCCCAGCAAAGCAACAGGACTTAGAACTTTTTCTAAGTCCTGTTTAATGTCCGAAAAATTCAATTTTCCAGCCTGTTTCCCATGTGCCTCGTAAGCTCTACAGTAAATAATAGTAGAAGCAGTAAATTTAAATACCCAAATTTTGGAACTACTCTCACGTATAAGTAGTAAGACTATCAACCGAAATTGCTGATACCGAAGCAATAGATGAAAAACAATAGTTATAAATTTGAAGTTGAACAAATCTAAATATTTCATCCTGATTCTTTTAATCGGTTTCTTTAGTTTATCGTGGAATCAGATTCACGATTTGGTGCATCCCTGTTCTAATCTTTCTGAAGAATTACCGGTAACAGCAGACCACAATGTGCCTATCAACCCGCATGCTGACAATGACGGGGACTGTGGCGATCACTTCTGCATGTGGACAGCAAACATCACGCCTGTTGAATACCTTTCAATAGGACAGATCGACAATTCAACATTATTACCTTTAATCCCTTCCGACTTCCTGCCTGCATCACCTGACCTTGACGGCATAGAACGCCCTCCAAGATCCATCACTACCTAATCTACAACATCCAAAACTCACTGCTGACTTTCGGCCTGCTTTGACGTTACATCCATGTCAAAGCCTATTCGCCGAGATTTCGAAATCATACCTAATGTGACTATATCTGCACACAGAGGAAATTTATGTCAAAGGTTTTATATCAAGCTGGATTGATGCTGATTCTGGTGAACTTTGCATCATCCAGAGAATTGACCATTAAGGAAGTGGTAAACCAAGCCTTATCCTATCATCCTAAAGCGGAGATCGCTCTTGCAGTGGTATCCGAAGCTAAGGGGAATAGATTGTCTGAGCTATCTTTTGCATCCCCGAATGTAGCATTGGAATACGAAGGAATTCCTGAAGGTTCCGCCTTATCGGATTATGAAGAGCGACGCCTGAGTATCAGCCAGGAGCTTGATTTCCCGCTGCATTTATTATGGAATGCGTCTGCCTTGAACGCCACGGTCGAGCAAGCGCGTATGCAGTCAATTACCCAATTATTGGACCTGGAGATGGAAGTCCGCTTCGCTTACCTGGACGGTTGGGCTGCACAGGAAAGAGATAAAATTCTCAGCGAGAATGCCAGCCATCTCGAAGCCTACGCAAGTAAAACCGAGCGGATGGCTGAATTGGGTGAATCATCTCTTCTTGAGGCACGCAGCGCGCGCGTTGAAGCGATAATGGCCCAGAACGATTTCGAAGTTGCTAAAAGAGAACATGCTACTTTTTTAGCGAACCTGCAGAGTTTGTCTGGCTTGGAATTGAGTGAAGCAGTGTTGATGTCTCCGCTTTCAGGTGAGACAGGCTGGGATGATTCGGTTTCAACCGGTTCGAATCCGGAAGTTCAAAGTCTCGAAGCTGAGATTCGCGCAGCCGGTTATGAAAATCTGATTGCGGCAACGGGATGGTTGCCTGCACTGGGAATCGCCTACTTTCAACAGAATATTCCTGCAGAAGATAACCCCGACTTTTGGGGCATCGAAATTGGGATGTCCCTTCCGCTCTGGTTCTGGTGGGGAGGTCGCGGCGAAATTCAGCAGGCCAGAGCGAAGAAACGCATCGCTGAGAATGAACTTAAGGCATTTGAAATTGAGTTCGCTTCTAACTGGAACCAATCAGTTCAGAGTTATCGCGCTGCGAATGAAAAGAATCAGATTTATAAAGAGGAGTTGGTTCCGTTGGCTCAGGAAACTGCACTGCTGGCTGAAAAATCCTATTCCTTGGGTGAAGCGACCTATCTCGAAGTGTTAGAAGCTCTGCGTAATTACAATGAGATACAATTGGAACATCTGGAAACGAAGGTTGAGCTTTATGAAATCATCACCGAGATGGATAGACTCGTAGGTGAATCTATCGCCTCGACGGAAAATACACAATAATCAAACTCAAGGTGGTGTGTTCATGAAGACGATTACGATGAATACTATCTGCTCCATTTTAGCGATGCTTATAATCGGCATTGCCGAGGCACAAGAATGTGGGCCTTCTTGCCCGGTCTGTTCGGGAAACAGCAGCGGTGCGTTACTGGCTTCTAACTCTGTAATTGCATCAGGATTAGCTATCCCGGATGCTGAAGAGGAAACGGCGGTTTTCAACGTACGCTACGGGCTATTTGAATGGATCGATGCCGGAGTGGGCTATGCAGTTGAAACCGAGAAACTGCTCTGGAGCGTGCGAACCCAGCCAATTAAGGAAAATGAGTCAAATTGGCAGCCAGGAATTATTTTAGGTACGGGCAGTGTACAAATTGGCGGGAGTGATCAGTCCGTTTACTGTCAAGCCTCAAAGTCATGGGAACTTTCAGAGAGTTTTGCTCTGCGACTAACCGGAGGCGTTGCAACACTCGTACCGGAATTTGAAGAAGTCTTTGGTTTGGCAGGAGTAACGACAAGTATCCTGGAAAAATACAGTATCTTTGCAAATTATGACGGCCGCAATTTTCACGAAGGTCTATCCTGGATTCCTCTTGATTGGCTGACGGTATCAATTCTATTGATAGAAAGCAGTTCGCCGGCCGCCTCGTTGGCAGTTAAATGGAACTTATAGAAAAATAGATGGAGAATAAAATCTCATTAACTACCTCACCCTGATATCACACTGGTGAGAGGGAAAAAGCATTAGAACTTAAATACATGAAGGTTAATGTCATGAAGAGAAGTACAAAAGGATTTATGTTAGCGATACCGCTTGTCCTACTGTTGATGTTCATCTACGTGAGTAGTCAGAATCGTTCACAAGCGCAGGAACCTTCCGACCATGATCACGATCATGCAAGCGAAATTGATCAGGCTCATGAGGGTGAACCAGGCACTGAAGAGAGCCATGAAGGTCACGATCACGAAGAAGAAGCCGGGATCATACACCTTGAGCCGGAAGCACTTGAGGCGGCGGGCGTCTTTGTTGTACCGATTGGTGTACGCAGTCTAACTGAATCGATTGCGCTTACCGGAACCGTGGAGCCCCACCCGGATGGCGAGGCGATCATAGGCAGCTTAATCGAGGGACGAGTGCTGGACTTTTTTGCTGATATAGGCGATGAAGTGACTGCCGGTCAACCATTATGTGCCATTGAGTCACCAGTTGCCTGGGAAGCAGAATCAGAATTTATCAACGCTAAAGCAGAGTTAGAGTATGTCCACTCAGACATCGAAAGACACCGAACTCTGGTTGCAGAAGGTATAGGATCGATGAAGGAGCTTCAGGAACTGGAAGCAAGATTGAAATCTGCAGAGGCAGCGTATACGGCTATCGAAGGAACTTTGAAGGCCATCTCGCTGGTTTGTGAGGACTTCAGCGATATGATGAACCGGGACTGTCCTTCAGGTGTGATCATGCTGACCAGCCCGGTGGATGGAGCAGTCGTCGAACGTACCGCTCGCGTTGGTATGTACATCGAACCGGAGGACGATCTATTTCACATCGTAGACCAGAACCGCCTGAGGGTAAGAGTGGAGATCCCGGAGCGTTACCTGGATCAGTTAACCGTTGATTCCAGAGCAACGATCTCGCTACTTCATCGAGCCGATGGCGAACTTACTGGGAAGATTAAAAGAATTGCCGCAATAATTAACACGGACACGCGGACTGCTTCAGCCTTCATTACTTTGGAGAATGGCAAAAGGAGGTTAGTCCCGAATGCCTTTGTCTCGGTGCGGATATTCGTCGGGGATGAATCAGAGGAGGTTCTCGCGGTCCCAATAGAGGCGATAATTCAAGACGAACACGGCGATATAGCCGTTTATATCGAAATCGAACCGCATGAATTTGCCCTCAAGGAAATCGAGGTAGGGCGGCGAATAGATGGATGGGTGGAAGTCCTCGATGGTCTTGAGAAGGGCGAGAGGATCGTTCATGCAGGAGCTTTCGTCCTTCATTCTGAATCTTTAAAAGGACAGTTTGGTCACGGACATGCGCATTAAAGGAAATTGATCATGTTATCCAGAATTATTGACATTTCGTTGCAACAGAGGATGCTGGTTGGGATCTTCTTTATCGTATTGATTGGTCTGGGGTTATGGTCTTATCGACAAATACCTTTGGATGCCTTCCCGGATATCTCCCCGGTCATGGTCCCGGTCTTTGCCGAAGCGCACGGATTGGCGCCTGAAGAGGTTGAACGGTTGATTACCTTTCCCATCGAAGCTGCCATGAATGGTCTACCCGGAGTAACAGACCTCCGTTCCACCTCAGCATTCGGCATGGCCGTCATTTACATTTACTTTGAGGACGGTACCGATATTTACTTCGCCCGGCAACTAGTATCGGAAAGGTTGAATGCTGCCATGGCAGACCTGCCGGAAATGCATGAACCTCCCGGTTTAGGACCGATCTCGTCAGGTTTGGGCATCGTTTTTATGTATTATCTGGAAGCGGATTCCAGCGTTGATACAGAAGGCGTGCCCAGGGACATCTTTCTGCGCACTTTGAACGATTGGGTTATAAAATATCAGTTGCGGACTGTTCCCGGAGTGACTGACGTGCTCTCGATGGGCGGCAATATCCTGCAGTACCAGGTGCACGTCAATCCACTACAATTGATCGCCTATAAGTTGACCCTGAATGACGTGGTTGAAGCAATTGAGTCGAATAACCGCAATGTAGGGGGACAATTTATCGTGCGCGGTCGCGAAGAGTATCTGGTGCGCGGATCGGGTCTGGTGAAAGATGTTGATCAATTAGCTAAGATTAAGGTCAAGGAGTCGGCAGGTACGGTGGTTAAATTGGAGGACATAGCCCGCGTGGCTATCGGTCCCGAGATCCGCCGCGGCGTCGTCCTGAAGGATGGTTTCGGGGAAGTCGTCATTGGCCTGGTTATCAAGTTGTACGGTGAAAATACCAGCCTGGTCATAGACCAACTATACGACAAGGTTGAGGAAATCCAGAATGCTTTGCCGAATGGCGTTCGCATGGTTCCCTATTATGAACAGGCTGAATTGGTCGCCAAAGCAACAGGCACGGTGAAAGAGGCATTGCTGATAGGCGCTATCTTAATTATTCTCATTCTTTTCCTGTTTTTGGGAAATATCAGAAGCGCTATCGTCGTCATTGCTTCCTTGCCGGTTGCGGGGCTTGTGGCTTTTCTTTTAATGAAAATCACCGGACTTTCCGCCAATCTGATGTCGCTGGGAGGACTTGCTATTGCCATCGGTATGATGGTGGATGGTGCCGTGGTGATGGTGGAAAACATCTGGCGGCACCTATCTGAATCCGGAGGTCGAAAGCCCGTCATCGAGGTAGTCCGTACAGCTGCCATAGAAGTTGCCCGTCCCATTGCCTTTGCCATCACAATCATCATCGTCGTCTTTCTCCCACTATTCACGTTAGAAGGTGTCGAGGGGAAGATGTTCAGCCCGATGGCATTCAGTATCACCTTCGG
>CBDUWK010000178.1:0-5455 GCA_965370905.1 uncultured bacterium
CTCAGCTGGGAGAGCGCTTGAATGGCATTCAAGAGGTCAGCGGTTCGATCCCGCTATGCTCCACCAGCACATCGATAAAGCGGGAGTAACTCAGTGGTAGAGTCTCTCGTTGCCAACGAGATTGTCGCGGGTTCAAATCCCGTCTCCCGCTCAAATTGAATTAGATGTACCCTCGACTTTTGCTGAAGTAACTTTAGCTTGAGCCCCCGGTCGGGGGCATAATCTTCTGGCGGCGTAGCCAAGTGGACTAAGGCGGAGGTCTGCAAAACCTCTATTCACCGGTTCAAATCCGGTCGCCGCCTCCAGAGGCGCGAGGTAAAATACCGTACCTGGAGATGCCGGGGTGGCGGAATTGGTAGACGCAGGGGACTTAAAATCCCCCGGGTATAAGCACCCGTGCCGGTTCGATTCCGGCCCTCGGTACTAAAATTAAACAATAACTTAGCAACGTGAAAACGTTGCTTTTTTATTTTTCCCCCAATCCTATTTATTCCTTGATTTTTGCATAAATATTTATTACATTATATTTATATGTGAAAACATTAGCTATCCCTTGGATACCCTGACCAACAACAGGAGATGATGACCATGAAGAAATTTAACCGTTTATTGCTCTGTTGTCTGCTTATCACATCCCTGTCACAATCGGCCGATTGGGTGAATCTGACCAACGAGACTGAACCATTTAGGGTAAGAGTGTTGGACAGCGATCTTAATCGATCCGTTCTGTCTTATACCATCAATCGGTATGCTACAGATGATGTGACCATCGACAGCAAGAAATATACCCTCCTGCAAAAACTCCGCAAAGAGAGCATGATCGAAGAGAAAGGCTATCCCCGCTTGCCTCGTATAAACCGCTCCCTCGTGATTCCCGATGAAGGCGTGATGGGCTTTGAGATCATCTCCTCTGAATACATCGAGGTTTCGGATATCGATATCGCCCCATCCAAAGGGAGAATCCTACGTTCCACCGACCCTGAAACAGTTCCATATACCTTCTCGGAAGTTTACCGGAAAGATGCCTTCTTTCCCGGCGATCTCGTAAACATCAGGACGCCTTACATACTCAGAGATTACCGCGGAGCAGTGGTGGAACTGAACGCTTTTCAGTACAATCCAGTTACCCGCGTTCTTCGCATTTATACGGATGTAACAGTCGCCATAAGAAAGATCGCCTCAGGCGGTGAAAACGTCCTGACACGCCCTGCTTCACAGAGACCGACCGAGCCTTATTTCCATAAAATATATCAGCGCCATTTCACAAATTTCGACTGTTTGGATTATGACCCGCTTTTCGAATCAGGTGAAATGCTCATAATCTGCTATGACGACTTCGTGGATGAGATGGAGCCGTTTGTGGAGTGGAAAAACCAGAAAGGAATCTTCACTTCGATGGTACCGGTATCTGAAGTTGGAAACGACTGGAGGCTCATCAGAGATTATATCCAGGACGTTTATACATCTTCTAACCTGACCTATGTGCTGTTGGTCGGTGACGCTTTGCAATTAACCACCGTTCCTGAAGATTCCGGTTCAGATCCGGTATATGCCCTCACCAGTGGTGATGACAGTTATCCCGATATCTTCATAGGGCGGTTTTCCGCCGAAACCAGGGCGCAACTCGAAACCCAGGTATCACGTACTTTGGATTATGAAAAGTACCCGCAGTCCGGCGCAGACTGGTACCATAGAGGTCTCGGCGCCGCTTCCGATCAGGGATACGGGTACGGTCATTACGGAGAAGCCGATTACCAGCATATAGCCATCATAGCTGATAAGCTTTTGGGATATACCTATACTCAGGTCGATAGCGCCTACGCTCCCTGGGGTGAAGCCTGGATGATGTCAGCCGCCCTGAACGAAGGAACCAGTATATTGAACTACTGCGGACACGGCGGTCCGGGTGGCTGGGGTCCCCCTGCGTACGGGAATGATGATGTCAACGAACTGGTCAATTCCAACATGCTTCCTTACGTCATCAACGTTGCCTGCGGCACCGGCGATTTCGTGGAGTGGACCTGCATGGGAGAAACCTGGCTTCGTGCCACTCACAACGTAACCGGCCAACCTACCGGTGGAATTGGAGCTTATATGTCCAGAACTGCTATGGGGTGGACGCCGGGTATGGATATGCAGGATGAAGCTGTCGATCTTTTGGTCGCTGAATCGATGCACACCTTCGGAGGGCTCTGCTTCAACGGTTCTATGCTGATGATGGATGTGGGAAGCGGTTGGGGACCTGCATGGGAATTCAAGAACCTGACCATTTTCGGCGATCCTTCATTATCCGTTCGCGGAGATACACCCTTTGCGCCGGATGTAACCCACAACTGGGAACTTCCGGCTGGCGAATCATCATTAGATGTCGTGGTAGTGGGACCGAACGATCCTGTCGCGGATGCCATGGTGTGCGGCATGAATACAGAGATTTATGCCAGCGGTATAACCAATTCGTCAGGGCAGGTTACTTTGGCATTCGATCCTCCACCGAATCAAGCTGGCGAATTCACTCTCACCGTGAGCGGCGGTAATACTATACCCTACATAACCCAAATCGATGTAGTCACAACCTCAGGCCCTTACGTTATCTATAGCGATCATGTTATCCAGGATGATATAGTAGGCAATAATAACGGGCAGCTTGACTATGCCGAAACCGTTGAAATAAGTATAACGGTCGATAATGCCGGTGTCGAAGCTGCTGACAATGTTATAGGGGTACTTCATTGCGATGATACAAGGGTCTCCATCAACCAGAATACGGCTAACTTTGGGAATGTCCCGGCAAGTTCGTCGGTGACCCTCGAACGAGCTTTCGAATTTGAAATCGATCCGCAGGTAAATGACGGCGATCCTCTGGTTTTTCTTCTCATCGCCACCGATGGCATAAACTCATGGGAATCCAATTTTAGTGTGGTAGCCCATGCACCCGACGTTATCTTCAACCAGCTGGTTATAGACGACCAAATTGGCGGCAACGGCAACGGCTGCCTCGATCCGGGTGAAACCGCCGATCTGTTAATTACCCTGATAAATGCAGGGTCCTCCCATGCCGGCGATGTAGATGCGCTTCTTTCCTGCGCCGATCCCAATATTACGGTGAATTCTGGTACGGCATTTTATGGAGCAATTTCTATGGGTGAAACCGCAGAAGCAGTCTTTAATGTCACTGCCGCCTCGACTTGTCCTGCAGTTCACGAAGTGGAGTTCGATATCGCGGTGAGTGAAATTCTCGGCTATAGTAACACCACTGAACTCATAACCACCATAAGCGATCTTCCCTTCTTCCCCAGCGGCCCCGATAATTACGGTTATATGGCTTACGATAGATTCGACGTACCTCTGATGCCGCAATACGAATGGGTGGAATTGCATCCAGACTCCGGCGGCAGCGGAAGATTGGTGCCGTTCGTGCAATTGGATCAAGTTATACACGAAAGCCTGCCCTTCCCGTTCCAATTCTACGGTGTAAGTTATGACAGCCTTACTATATCCAACAAGGGCTACGTCTGCATGGGAATAACCAATGAGGTCTACTTTGAAAATTTCGCCATTCCTGATACCAACGGATCTGGAGCTATGATAGCCGGATACTGGTATGATCTGGTGCCTAATTGGACCAATTCCGGCGAAGTTTGGCAGTGGTTTGATGACGTTAATCACCGCTATATCGTAGAGTACAATCACGTCCCCCGCTATTGGGATCCGGATAGTTTCGAAACCTTTGAAATTATCTTGCATGATCCTTTTTATCACCCGACCTTGACCGGTGATGGACAGATCAAATTCCAGTACAAGGAGATGTCGGGATCTACTACATTTCAGGGAGGCCAGGGAACCATCGGCATTGAAAATCAGGACGAAACCGATGGTATCCAGTATCGCTGGAATGCCATATACGACGTCCACGCGCACCTGGTCGAGAACGAGACTGCCATCCTAATCTCCACTTTCCTGACTGCCCCGGATTTAGATATAACTCTGCCGCCCGTTTCACCACCCATCCAACTTCCCGCCATCGGCGGCAGCTTCGAATTCGATCTGACCATCGAAAATACCGGCTCCTATACCGCCTACTACGACCTATGGCTGGACGTAATATTACCGGGAGGTTCCTCGCACCCCGTCCTACTGAAAGAGGGTCTGACGATGGGATTGTGGAGTTCACTCAACAGAACCCTGAACCAGGAAATACCCGGCAGCGCCCCCGGAGGAGAATACACCTATCGCGGGAGGGTCGGTAGCTACCCGGACATAGTCTTCGATCTGGATAGCTTCACCTTCGAAAAGAGAGAGGGTGACGGTTCGGATTCCCCCTATACTGATTGGAAGCTGACCGGATGGTTCGAAGATGATATAGAGACTCTTGCCCTGATACCGGAATCATATTTCCTCAGCCAGAATTACCCCAATCCCTTCAATCCTACCACTACCATCTCCTTCGCTCTGCCCGAAGTTGCCTTCGTGAAGCTGGAAGTGTTCGATGTTGCCGGACGGAATGTAGGTGCGCATTGTGATGCGCCCTTGGTAGACGGCTGGCGAGATGCCGGCTATCATGAGGTTACTTGGGATGCTTCAGATCTGCCATCTGGAGTTTACATCTACAGAATTCAAATGGGAGATTATTCTGCGGTTAAAAAGATGATTCTGATAAAATAAAAATGAGCGGGTAATTTAAAGCGAGTTAAACTTCAATATCAAAAAAAAAACTGGAGATCTGCTATCATGAACGAATCACGTTTCATCTTAATCTTCATTCTCATCATAATAGTGGGAAACATCCCCACGTACAGTAGGGATGTAAACTTTACTTCTATCCCTAAAAATTTCCAGCTCTACCCCAGAGACGCACAGGACTCCAGTGCAGTCGATATACGTGGTATTGTCCAAACACCAGGATATGATTCCATTAGCGTAGTGATCTACAAAAATGAGCAGTTCTGGAGAGAATTCTCGCAGCCATTGATGTATGTTCAGGATTCGGCAAGCTTTAGCATTGCCCCCAAAATCCATGCGGAGTTGTCAGATCACAGTTTCGATATATTTCTCGACGATTCCCTGCAAACTCAAATTGACCACGTGGTTTGTGGAGATGCTTTCCTCATAGAGGGTCAGTCCAACGCTGTTGCTGCGGCCGATTACCCCTTTAGAGATAGATGGGTCCGTTCTTTCGGTACCATGGCATGGGATCCGACAACGTGCCTCGAGGATACGACCTGGGGTATTGCGGTTGCAACACCTGCAGTTGGGATATGGTTGGGGCACGTCAATGTTGGAATATGGGGTCTGCGTATGGCGCATTTAATAGTTGAGGATTTTGGAATACCGGTTTGCATCATTAACGGTGCAAAGGGGGGTACACACATTACCGAGCATTTCAAAGATGAGAACGATCCCTATAATCTTAATACTATTTACGGTAGACATCTCTATCGAACCACCAAAGCGGGCG
>CBDUWK010000179.1:0-5366 GCA_965370905.1 uncultured bacterium
GTCTATTCGAGTGGGTGGTTGACGAACAGGAAGGTCTCGAATATATCAACCTAGAACTCGAGAAGATAAAAGCTGAGCGCAAAAAAGCTGAAGAGGACCTGGAGAAGCTGAAGCAAGAATTGCAGGGACAATAAGATAGTCTAAAAAACAACCACCCCCGAGCAGGAAAAAGCTCGGGGGTTTTTACTTAGAGTTTAAATTCAGGGTTGATTGGACGGATTTGCAATTATTGCTGAATACGAATTCTACATAATCGGCAAATATTTTTCCAATTCATACTGAGATACGTTGGCTCTATAGCGACTCCATTCGATTAGCTTGTTTTCTATAAATTTGTTGAAAACGTGCTCACCAAGCGTCTCCCGCATTAGTTCGCTCTTGCTAAGTTTATGGACAGCCTCAGATAAATTGCTCGGCAAGGTCTCGATGTTTTTGTCTTTCCTGTCGATTTGTGTCATCTCATAAATGTTCTCCTCCACCGGAGCCGGCAGCTTGTAATTTTCCTTCACGCCTTTCATACCTGCAGCAAGCATGGCAGAGAAGGCAAGATAAGGATTGCATACCGGATCCGGGCTGCGCAGTTCGATACGAGTCGATTTCTCGCGCCCGATTCGGTAACGCGGCACTCTCACCAGCGCAGATCGGTTCTTCTGACCCCAGGATATGTAAACCGGTGCCTCATAGCCAGGTACCAGCCGCTTGTAAGAATTTACCCATTGATTCAGCACTGCCGTGATTTCACGAATATGTTTTATAATCCCAGCTATGTACGATTTCGCAAAATCCGAAAGATGATATGCATCATCTGGTGAAAAGAAGAGATTCTTCTCACCTTTAAAGATCGATTGGTGAGTGTGCATACCACTGCCATTTTCGCCAAATATCGGCTTAGGCATAAAGGTGGCATAAACATCGTTCTGTCTGGCTATTTCCTTGGTTAGAAATCGATAAGTCAATACCGTATCCGCCATAGCCAGTGCGCTATCGTAGCGCAGGTCTATCTCGTGCTGAGACGGCGCCACTTCGTGGTGAGAATATTCTACCAGTATGCCAAGCTTCTCCAGCACTTGGATGGTTTTCTTTCGAAGAATCGTCCCCTGGCTAACTATCGATGCGTCGAAATATCCGACCTTATCGAGTACCTTTACACCATGCTCATTCTCGAAGTAGAAATATTCAAGTTCCGGGCCCACGTAAAAAGTCATTCCTTCCTTGGCGATTTTTTCTAAATTTCGTCTGAGAACATAGCGGGTATCTCCCTCATAAGGTTCCCCCTCCGGTGTCTTCAGATCGCAGAACATAATCGCTGAAGGTGTATCACCGACTTGATTTGACAGGATTTTGAATGTATCAGGGTCGGGAACAGCCATAAGATCGCTTTCATGAATTCTGGCAAATCCCTCCACCGATGAACCATCAAAACCCATACCTGAATCGAGGGCATCCGGCAGTTCGCGGGGTGTGATAGCAAAACCCCGCAATTGACCCAGGATATCGCAAAACCACAGGCGCACCACGGTAATTTTCTCGTCATTGACAGTTCTGATTACTTCTTCTGGAGTCATTATCGCCTGCCTTAATATTTATAGTTTATATAGTTACTTATTGATTGTAATTGGTCTAAAAATGGTGATGTCTGGGAGACCCTTTGATGTGATAAATATACGTTTTTGGAGATGATTTTTATAGAAATATTTCTGGATTTTTCTATGAAGATCAAAGTAACGATTCTTAGGCAATCTCAGGCATGATCTTTACGATATTTCCTTCTGAACTTTGAGATCACGAAGTAATACACAAGGAGATTCCACACTACCACGGACACACCCAAAATGATCTCCACTGTTCTGGTCATTCCCTGTATATAAATTAATGGCTCAATATAGTGTTCAATAAATCCCCCCTCATATCCCACCTGTCCGGCAGCCAGACGGAACTTGACTTCGAGAGGCGTTAGCGGACATATCCAGCTTGCCACATTGACCACGGAAGCCCAGATTGCAAAAGGAATATGGATAAAAGCGATCCACAATCTCCAAAGCACTAATAACCCGCCGAAAACCGCGAAGATAATAAATAGGAGATGAAGCACTAAAAAGAAATCTGCCAAGATTTGGGAGAACATAGCGAGCTGATGGATAGTTGATCTATTGCGATATAACAAATCGAAGTTGTGTTAGTGAAAAAGGGATGGAACACCCATCCCTCACTATTTTCACGGATTACATGCTCTGTTACTATTTTTTATCACGCTCCTCCACCCACTCACGCACATATTCTACAGCTTCCTTAGTAGGCGTACCGGGCCCAAAGAGTTTCCCCACACCCACTTTTTCAAGATTAGCCATATCCTCTGGTGAAATAATGCCACCGCCGGTCAAGAGCATGTCGTCTATTTCTTTATCTTTCATTAGAGCTGCAACCCGCGGGAAAATCGTCAGGTGTGCACCGGATAGAATTGACAGACCTATGACGTCAACATCTTCCTGAATAGCCGCCTCGATGATCATCTCTGGCGTTTGCCTCAATCCGGCGTAGATTACTTCAAAACCAGCGTCGCGGAACGCTGAAGCCATCACCTTCGCTCCGCGGTCGTGTCCATCCAATCCGGGCTTGGCGATCAGTATGCGTATCTTTCGATCCATGGTACTAAGAACCTTTTGTGATTTTAAATTACACACTCTTTCCCCCCGGTATCATATGGGTAGTGTCATTCGTAGAATGATCGGCGTATTCCACAAAATTCATTTAGATATTTATGGCTGCATGAATCGGTTTAAGAAGGATCCTGCAACTCATATAAGTCTTTGCGCAAAAATAGAAATAAGTAATAACCGGAGGCTGGACTGTCTGGTGGTACGTCTGCTTGATATTTTTTAACGAGAGTATACTGATCGAACCTGGGATCATTGCTGATTAGTTCCGCTTCCGGTCCATAAATCCAGGGTTGGTATATTTTATCCCAATTATAACTGGTAATAACGACGGCGCCAGCATTGAATGAGTAAAAATAATCCAATATTTCTTCAGAAGATAGCTTCCCCCTCAAGAGAACTTCATCATTTAAACGACTGAAATCAATGGTTTTCAATTTGGAATAATAAGGGATAGCGCCCGTATCATGGATAACGATCAAGCATTCATCAGATGGAACATTTTCTTTTAAAAATAAACCCGCCGGAATATGTTCATCATCCATCATGCTTTTATAATCAGCCCTCAAGAACATGAACCTTTTTAATTTGTTAACATTTACTGATAGTTGAAACGCAAAGAGAACTACCATCAATGCGCCCACTATCCAATACTTCACAGGTCTATGATTTTTGACTCCATTCAGCGCCTCCAGCCCTAAGTTCAAGAAGACGCCGAAGAAAATCAAAAAGATAGGGAAAAACGGGACAAAAAAGCGGTACTCGAAATTCATCAGCAGTCGTGAGCGAAGATACTGAAAGTTTACTAAAGCAGCAAAGATGACGATGGCAAGACAAACAATCAGGAATTCCGGTTTTATCATGAATGCATACCGTGTCTTAATCTGATCTTTTACCGACTTGAAGTTTATTAAATTCAGTATGAAACAACTTATTGTTGGAATTGACATAAAAAATATCGAGAAAAGTGCTAACCGTATGATAGACCCCTTATCAAAGATAGTTGGGCTGCTTTTTGCGTAAAAGGTGTTGGGTAACAACTGTCCATAATATTGCCATCTCCAGATGAAATATATGAGACCTGGTACGACAAATAAAATGGCAAAACGAACCATGAAGGGCCAAAATTCATTGTTACGATATTTTAGTTTTATGTATCCCAGAGCAACAAGACTCATAAATGCCAATATGACTCCTTCAGGACGAACGAAGCTCGCAAACAGCAGTAACAAAATCAATCCGACTTCCTTCTGACCTTTTTTGTCAGAGGTTGTTAAGCTGCAAAATAGAGCGTATATGCAAGCCAGCAGGATGGTGCTAAAAAAAATTGTTTCCATTCCGCTCCAGATATGCGAAAAGCAAAATGGAGCGGTGAAATAAAGTATCAAAACGACAGATCGCGCAAGTCCAAGGACTCTCAATTTCCGTAGCAACAAATGAAGAATGAATCCACCTAAAAAATAAAATATTATCCCGATTATTTTACTCACTACCAGAGACGATATCCCAAGTTTGATAAAAAATGCTAATATTATTGGCATAGCAAAACCGGTGTATCCTTCAATAGGGTCTTGCCCAACGTTCCAGGTGAGCTCCGCGTGATTGGCCAAATTATCGGCATATCGGTATATTATGTATGCGTCATCTACCGTCCATTTGGGAAATATTACCAATACGACTACAGCATAAAGAACGCCGATGAGGGTGATAATTCCCTGCCAATTGTCAGCGAATACGAACCTTCTGTTTGCTACTTCAGGACTCACTGGGTCTGCCGCCAATTTTTGGTCTCCTCTGAAACTCTCTGTAATTTCGCGAGTCGATTGTTATTAATATCAGAAAATCTTACAAATCCGAGCAAATTTTATATTAGTTCTCAGGCCTATTTTATTTTGTAAGTTTAGTAGAGATATCCCTAAAAAAACGCCGGTTCTACATATTCCCCGAAAACTTCCTTTAGTACCTCAACCATTTCGCCCAGCGTGCTGTATGCATGCGCGCAGTCGATGAAATATGGCATCAGGTTTTCGGTTCCCTGCGCGGCTTCTTTTAACGAAGCCAATTTTTCTGCAACCATCACTGAATCGCGCCGTTTTTTTAAAGCCTGCAGATTTCCAACCTGCCGGTCCATCATCTCTTTGGTGATCTCAAGGATGGGGATATCCAGTTTTTCATCTTCATCTTTGTATTTGTTCACGCCAACAATGTTCCGCTGGCCGGCATCCATCTCTTGTTGATAGCGGTAAGCCGCAGCGCCGATCTCTTTTTGTGGGAAACCACTCTCAATGGCCGCGACCATTCCGCCCATTTCGTCTATCTTCACGAAATATTTCTCGGCTTCCTCCTGAATTCGATCTGTGAGCCATTCCACAAAATAACTGCCTCCCAATGGATCTATGGGATTGGCGACACCGATCTCTTCAGCTAAAACCTGTTGGGTGCGCAGAGCCAATTTCGCTGCTTTAGCAGAGGGCAACGCCCAGGTCTCATCCATTGAGTTCGTGTGCAAGGATTGTGTACCGCCTAATACTGCCGCCAGCGCCTCGAATGCAGTTCTAACCAGGTTATTCTCAGGCTGCTGAGCAGTCAAAGAACAGCCTGCAGTCTGGGTATGGAACCGGCAGAGCCAGCTGCGTGGATCCTTTGCCCCGTATTTATCCCTCATGGTTTCCGCCCAAATACGCCGCGCGGCACGAAACTTGGCGATCTCTT
>CBDUWK010000180.1:0-5343 GCA_965370905.1 uncultured bacterium
AGCTTTAAACTCTGCTTCCAGCAATTGTTTGCGGTATAATCCTGCATAGCGTCCTTTTAAGGACAATAATTCCGCGTGTGTGCCCCTCTCGACAATCTTCCCATCATGAATCACTATAATCTGGTCTGCCCATTGTAGCGTAGATATGCGGTGGGCGATGATAAGCACGGTTTTACCGATCAGAGTAGGGAGGAGCTTGCGAAGAATTTCAGTCTCCGTATATGTATCCACTGATGAGAAACAATCGTCGAGAATGAGTATCCTGGGATCTGCTGCGAGAGCCCGGGAGAGACAGACGCGCTGCTTCTGCCCGCCTGACAAAGTCAATCCTCTTTCACCTACCCAGGTATCAAAGCCATCAGGAAAATCATCGACGTCCTTATTAAGATGTGACAGGTCGGTAAAATACATAAGTTGATCGTCTCTGATTTCAGGGTCGGTAAATAGGACGTTCTCTCGTAGTTTATCACTAAATAAGAAACTGTCTTGAGGAACCACAGCTATATCCCTGCGCAATACTTCCAGGGATATATTTTCAATTGCAACCCCGTCAATGAGAAGTTTCCCCGAAGTGTAATTGTAGAGTCGTGGGATCAGGGAAATCAAACTGCTCTTGCCAGAACCTACCTGCCCTACAATACCCAGGGAAGATCCCGCAGCGACTTCCAGGTTGATGTCGTGAAGGACTTGATCGTTGGATCCGGGGTAAGTAAGGCACAGGTTCTTAAATGAAATGCGTCCTTCAAGCTCATTTACCGCTGATTTGGGAACTTTGTCCCGGATTTCAGGTTGGGATTCCATAATTCTCGTGATTCGCTGCATCGAAGCAGAACCTCTCTGAAACATGTTTAATACCCATCCGAAGGCGATAATCGGCCACGCCAACAAGGCAACATAAGCGGTGAATGCAACAAAATCTCCCAGACTCATGGATCCCGTAATTATTGATTTCCCTCCGATGTATAAAATTAACGCCATACCAATACCGAAGATGGAATAGAAGAGCGGGAAGAGAACTGCTTGCAGTTTAACTAACTTCATATTCGCTGCGAAATAATCTCGGTTCAAACTGGTGAAAATACGGCTTTCTGGCTCTTCCTGGTGATAAGAACGCAATACGCGAATCCCTGATAGATGTTCCTGAGTCATGGCATTCAAGTCACTGTATTTCTCTTGAACTTGAAGAGAGTACTTATATATTCTCTTAGCTAAAAAATAGATCACTGATGAGATGACGGGGATGAAGGCGAGAATGGTAAAAGTCAAAGGAACTGAGATTATAAACATCAGGGTCAAAGCAAAACAAAAAGTGAATATAGTGTCTACAGAATACATGATGGCGGGACCTACGATCATACGAATTGCTTCAATGTCCGACGTAGCTCTGGTCATGAGATCCCCGGTTTGCTGTCTGTCATAATATGAAGGCGATAGCCGCTGTAGATGCTGATAATAACTGACCCGTAGATCGTATTCGATCAAGCGTGATGTCGAGATTATGATTCTACGCATTAGATAACGAAAAATCCCGGCGATTAAAGCCAGGATTACAATCATTCCAGAGTAATAGTAGAGCTTTTCTGCAGTTATGTTTCTCTCGAGATCTTCAATGACATATTTTAAGACCAGCGGTGTCAACACGCCGAAGAGGTTCGTCCCCATTATACAGAAAAATCCCTGTATATGCTTTCTGCGGTAGGGCTTGAGGTAGGGAATTATCCTTTTAACGGTATCCTTGAAGCGCCACTCACCAGCTTCGTGAGAATCACCTCTGAAACCTCTCCCAAACGATTTTGGACTCATCCGCAATATTTCACTCCGCTCCTCATACTGCTATTTGATCAATAGCAGTTTGCGCATCATGGCCTGACCCTGGAACTCCAATCTGGCAAAATATAATCCTGAGCTCAAACTTGATGCATTTAACTGGAAAGTATATCTGCCGGGCGTGAGAACACCTTCAAATATATCGTCCACGCGCTGTCCCCGGACATTATATAAGCTAAGTTCGATATGACCGCTGTGGGGAATAGCGAAACTTAGTGAGGTCGATGGATTGAAAGGGTTCGGATAGGGTGGATCAAAGGTGAATTCAGTTGGTATGATGCCGTCATCTTCAAGGCGAGGTGGCTCGACCGCGGTAATCAGTGGTGGGTCGGTCGTCCATTTGATTGCCAGACTGTCCGCCAGACCGAATGCAGTTATCGGATTGCTGCCGTTGTAACTGTATTCAATTCCGTAGAGTTCGTCAGGGCTTTCTATACCAACGGTGGAAAAATTGAGGCCGAGGAAGTGGAGTGACTTATAGAAAAAAAGAATCTCACCATCACCCGTGGCAGTGGGTTCGAAGGCAGGATCGCAGAGCACTATCTGGAAGGTTTCCCTGGGGTCGGAACTGACATAATGTGAAACATCGCTGTATTCGATATAAAATCTTCCTTGCTGTGAATCATAGTAAGTGCAGATGCGCCCCTCCTCAGATTGGTTCCAGAGGTTGTCCCATAATCCAGCAATCATCCCTTCTACATTATCCTGATGGGGTATATTATAGTTATCTGGCGGTATGCTTGAAGTGGCTCCAGGCATGACCCACCCATCCGCGCAAATCGTAATATGAGAGAAGTCTTCGCCCCAGTATCTTAAGGTAAATTGCAGCGGTATTGTGTGGATTTGATCTTCAAAGGAGAATGGTAGTACAAATCCCGGACCGCCCAGCTCTGGATCGATTTCAAACCATTCGAATTGCGGCGCTTCCGTGTATAACGTGTCCATCGATTCGTAGCCGTAGTATGTGCTGGTTGTGTCCGGTGACGGATCTTCCTGTGTGTAAGCACCGACTGTAAAAACCACCGAGGTTGTATCTGCGAAAATATAAGTAAGTTCCTGAGAGGTTAAAGTGACATTTAACTCTACCGGGTGCATTGAGGGCGTATAAGGGCTGACCTCAACCACGAAAGGATTAGAACCGGAGAAGTATGAGCTATTTACGTTCAGGTTACCGCAATGCACGCTCCCGACAGATATAGTTACGTAGGGATCGTCAGAGGAAAGTTCAATGTAACCATCACTTAAATTAATTAATCCGTTGTTGCGTATCGCAAATGATATGTCACAGGTTTCTCCTCTGTCAAGACGTCCGTTACCGGTAGGATCGGGAGTGATGCTTATGATTTCCAGCGATGGTGTCAGTAATGGGAATGACAGGTCGGAAGTCCAGCTCGAATCCGCACCATCCGTTATGTAAAGGCTGAAATTCAATTCATCGCCGATAATGTAATAGACAGGAGCGATAAACAGTTCGTAGTCGGGATTTCCGACTGCTGAATCTCCAGTTGCGATGTTGCCGAAGTTTGACTCATCCTGTGTAATACCAACCAGGGGATGGTTTGAAGAGAGAGTGGCATGAACGTCAGAAGCAGTCAGGATGCCATAGTTTTTGAGAATCTCGGTCCAATTGACCGTTTCCCCTGGTGAAAATTCTCCGTCTCCGTTTCCGCCATTCTGGTCATCAATAGTACTGCTCATATGCAGCACGTATTGTGATTCGGTAACAACCACCATACTGTCCAATACAGGAGCGTAATTATGAGCAGTAACGGTAACGTAAACATATGCCGGAATCATGCTTGCTTGTGACGTCAACTCCACTGTTCCGTCCGGACCGGTTAAATCGGCATCCTGAAAATCTCCCGGGAGATAAAGGCAGACCTGTGCTCCTTCAAATGGTGCCCCCTGGTCATCAGTCACCGTGATATTAACAGTCTCGCTACCAGTCAGCACTGCCTGTGGGAAATCAACCAATAGTTGGGCTGGAGCGTCGGTATATGGCTGGAATTCAGGGTCTGCAAGCAGATAATATTGGTTGAAAGCAACGCGTATGATTTCCTCTACGTTGGGATCTATGCTGAAATAATCATCGAAATAATCGTACATGTACAACTTTCCTGCTAACAGTGCCGCGCCAACTCGGGTCTCCCCATCAACGAAAAGCGAGGAATAAATGCCCAGATCCAATTCATTGTTAAAGTCGGTGTGCGTGTTCCAGCCGGGACCTACAAAAGAAATAGCGCCACGGTGATTGGTGGGAGTCCCCAAGAGCATCCAAATCTCCCCGAAACATGTGCCGTCTGGTTCATCAAACTTACCCACACCGCAGCCAATGCCGGTGACTACAGTAAGCTTGTTCTGATTCTGCAATAGATAAATCAGGTCGAAATAGTAGCTTATTCCAGCCCACCCCATGGACCACCCAGACCCCCGGTAATTGAGGAAGCCGCGACCTTCGTTGATCCAGTTATTGATATTGTACGGATTGTACATATCGAAGAGCGTGTCCACCTGCGAAAAACCAAAATCCAGCATCCAGTCTCGCGTCTGCATTTTGGTTTCGCGCATGGATGGATCGCCCTGATAGTAAGTAGAGTCCTGAGCAGCCACAACTGCCTTTTTAAACATGCTCGGTTGTGATAAATTTGGAAACATCTCATAAGTAACCAGCTTGGAAGCCAGAACGACGTATTCTCCCTGGTCATCTACTACCCATCGCCCTAAAATAATGTCGGGAAAAATGTCGTTGCCATCCACGCATACGAAGTAGTTCTCGTCCACATAATCCCCAGGAACTGAGGCGTAGGAGAACATCGTCGGAGGATCGTCGGTATAATCCATTAGATAAGGCAGAACCGTCTCATCCCCGGCTAACAGAACAAAATCCGGAGGATTATCCCACTCTTCATAGGCCTCCTGGATGTAATCTTTGAGTCCCTCTGCGTTGAACATGGAGACACCTATTTCAGAAAGAGTTTTTAGTGTGCATTCAACTCCCTTGCGTCTCTTCCAATTGACGAAATCGACAAGATCGGTAACGTTCGGATCGTTGATGGCTGCGAAGTCAGGACAAATTACCAGTAAATGCTCCTGGTCGAATTCATCTGTGCTGTCATTTATGGGTAGATTTATTACGAATGATCCAATTATGGCATCGAATACACGCGAACGTCGCGCTGTTAACACTTCATTAGTGCCTCGCCCGGTAGTGGTAACCTGAATGCTCAGATTAAAAAGCCTTCTATAGCCCTGTTCGGTTAGAATATAGGGCCTAACGAAAATAGGCGCCATTCTGCTCCCTCGCATGATCACCGGATTTCCGATTTCTGCGGTTCCACGAGCATCTATCCACATTCCATCTGCGTCATATCCCTGAATCTGAAGGTCAGGTTTGCCTCTATCTGGAATTATCGCCCAACAAGAAAATACCTCTGTGGCGGTTAGTTCCGTATTGTTCGTCCAGAAATTCGAAAAAGATAGATCGATATGCGATCCGGTTGATACCTGCCCTTCGAC
>CBDUWK010000181.1:0-5342 GCA_965370905.1 uncultured bacterium
TCTGCTGAACGCTGTAACCCACATCATCAGAGCCACCGCCAAAGGTTTGAGTCCACAGAGTGTTGGGTTGGGCGTAGGCGTTGGTTATTACCAGCATAACCACTATTAAAGCTATTAGCATCTTCTTAGCCATTTCTATCCCCTTTCGTGTTGATTATGAATTTAAGCATCCACTAAACTAAAAAAGGCACAGCCGGATTCATCTTTCCTCAGAGTATGAATCCGCCTGTGCCTTCGTCCTTTAAGCTTTTAAACTGTCTCGGCAGGGTAACCCATACCCCGGGTGGCTAGTATATCCTGACCGCTCGTTAACCGCAGATCGTATTAAAAATCGGTTGCGGTAATCTCTCTTGAAAAAAAATATACGACATTGAAAGCCAGAAGTCAAGAAAAATAAAACTTATATTCTTTTTGATAATAATGATAATAAGAAAGAGCAACCAATTGGGTCGCTCTTTCTGGATTCCGGATCCCCGAAGGGACAGGCAAGTCCGGAATGACAAATAAAGTACTTTATTTCATCAGCACCATCTTGCCACCGAGGGTGTTTCCTCCGGCTCGCAGGACGTACAGGTAGATACCGGAGGCCATATCCGAGGCATCCCAGCTTACCAGGTGACTGCCCGTATCCCGATAACCGTCCGTCAAGGTTGCTACTTCCCGACCCAGCAGGTCGAATATCTTCAGCGATACGAAACCTGCTTCAGGTATTCCATACCGGAGGGTAGCTGTCGGATTGAACGGATTGGGATAAACACCCAACAAGGCAAAATCACTGACAATCGATTCTTCTCCCGTATCAGCGTTTTCAAACAACTGATCCAATGGATCTCCCTCAATCTCCCAGAGCGCGTAACCGCTGCCGTCATCAGTAGCGGACTTCTCAAAGGGGAAGCTGTCCGTAGCCCAGACGGTAGAAGTAGACAGATTGCCTACATTCCAAATCATTTCGTAGTTACCCGCAGGCCAACTGGCGGGGATGGGCCACGGCATTCCGGGACGATACAGCGAATGTCCGGCCGGGAAGGTTAAATTCCGATTGGGAACTGATGGAGGAGTTATCTGCGGTGGAATCTCTATCCAGAGATCGAAATTGACCGGTGAGGATCCGTTATTCTGTAATGAAACATCGAAGGTAACGTAACCACCGCCAGAGGGAACCGGGGAACCGGATAGATAAGTTAATGCAACGCTCATGTCAGGCTGGCTGGTAGGCGTTGTGAACAGGATGGCCACACCCGCTTCGAGAGTTGGTATATGACTGTCGTAGCTGCCATTGTAGAGAAGTTCCAGGCCGATGGTCTCATCATGATTTTCGATGCCAACCGTATTTTGCGAGGGATCGGTGATGCCATTGTACTGGAACAGGATCTGACCGTCGCCAGTGATGGTGGGATAATGGGCCGGATCGTAGAGAATGACTTCGAAAGTCTCCAGAGCTGAAGAAGGCAGATACTGTCTCACGCTGTCGAACTCAACGATGAAATAATTTTCCACGGCATCATAGTAATAGGCAACCTGACCCACCTGCTGCGGAGACAGATCTTCCCAGAAGGGTGCGATCATGGCGGCAGGGCCATCCGCGTCAGGGATGTGGGAATTGGAATAGTCAGTTTCCGTAGTCGCTCCCATGGCAATCCAGCCATTGGTACAGACCGAAATTTCATTATACGTCTGCCCGTAATACTGAAACGAGAATGGCAGAGGTAAGTGCACCGTCTCGTCGTCCTGACTGAAGTTAATCAGGGTACCTGGCCCACCATAAGAAGGATCGATTTCGATCCAGTTGAAAGCTGGGCCGCCTTCATCGTAGTTATCGTATGCCATATAGCCATAGGCATCAGGTCCCATGGGCTGAAAGAGGGGATCGCCCACCATGAGATTGAAGGAAGCAGTTCCCGAATAACCCTCGTTACAGGTCCAGTCCAGTTCGAAGTGAACGTTATGTTCCAGCGGGCAACTGGAGGAAACGTTCATGGCATATTGACTGTTCGAAGGAGCTGACGTCTGTGGATCGAGATTCGGATAAGTTGAGCTGTTGCCGGTAATCACCACGTAGGGATCTGCCGTTGAAAGCATAGCTGATATACCTGTGCCAGTCTCCCACCCGTTGTTACGGAGTGTCGCCGTGAAGAATACGGACTCGCCGGGATCCAAACCGCCGTTGCCGTTGCCACCTGCAACGTCATCTATGACGCCACCAGCATAAGCCAGGCTAACCGGAGTCGGCATGTAATTTCCAGCTTGATCTATTAAATATAGAGACGGTTCGATGTTTTCGGCTATCAATCCTGGCTGTGAACTCACTGAAGGCCAGAAGGACGATCCAACCTCGGGGACCCATGCCAACGATTTCGGCTTTTCCACCTGTTCGCCATACTGCCAGTCGTTGGCGTCACCGTTAACTTCGTAGAGGATCTCCCAGGCAGTGCCGTAAGTGTAGCCGTTCCACTGCTGCATGGTTTGCGACAGCGCTTGGAAGGTGGCATTATCGGGTGTAAATCCCCAGGGGCTGTAAGGAATAGACCAGGAGTACAGGTAGTAGTCACCATATGAGTGAAAGTTGATAACGATCGAGAAGATATGATCGTTGCAGAATTGTCTTACCGCTTCAGTTTCCGGTTCGGAGAAGGGCGCTGTACCGCGGTATGTCTCGGAGCTTGGACTTCCCGAGCTACCGATATTGTTGTAGCCCCAATTGAATGCCCAGTTGCGATTTAAATCGACACCGTAGCTGCCTCCGTTATTGCGCCGGTTCTTGCGCCACATTCCTCCCCCTCCAGGAGCAATTTGCTCATTGTAGATGTAGCCGTCAGGATTGAAAACGGGCAGAAAGAAGATCTCGCGAGTATCCACCAGATCAGTTATCTCGGGATCGATACCGTAGCCGTCGGTCAAACGTTCCAGCAATTCCATGCATATGGACATACCGATGGGTTCGCGTGCATGAGTCAAACCATTGAAGAAAATCTCCGGTTCGTCTTCTTCCAGACCCGGATTATCGGAGACCTTGATGACCCAGAGATCTCGTCCTTCGATGGACTGACCTATGGAAAATACTTCAGAGGTGACATCGGGGTGATCGGCATGAATCTGGTTCAAATCTGCTACCACTTCCGAGTAGGTACGGAAGCCTCCCATTTCGTCAGTGGGGGATAGATCCTGGTAGTGCCGCACCATATCGTGAATTAAAACCTGCGTCTGATAACCCAGAGCATTTATGCGGATTAAATCGTCGGGGTGACAGACTACATCGACATACTGTTCTTTTACACCATCGACAATGTCTAATCCCAGTTCAAGTAAAGGGATAATCTTTACTTCGGGACCAGCGTCGACCCGCACCAGCAGGTACGGAGGTTCTTCAGCATTAAGATTATTTACGCAGAATGCCAGCATAAATACTGCAAGGATAAAAATCGTTAGTGAGCGTCTCATGGCATCTCCTATTAGTTATTTCACGACGCGATTTATTAGGTTTGTAATGAGGTTATCTTAAAATATAGTAAAATTTTTCATGAAAGTCAAGGAATAAGATTCGAGTACTTGATTTTTTTATGCAAAATAATACATCTTGACTTTTGCCATAAAATTTATTAACTTGTTATATTACTTGATCAAGTAAATTCTCTGAAAGTGAGATAACAAGCAATTAGGATAGAGGTGCGTCATGAGTTCTAACTTTAGGTTTTTCAAATTTGCCACAATATTGGGCTGTATTTCCTTCGTTGCTAGCATGGCTATGGCTCAGTGGGGCTCAGCAGTCATGGAACAGGTTACCTCAGGGATCGATAACGATGAGCTGGGACAAAGCGCCATTGCACTCGATGATGTGGGAACGCTGCATGTAGTCTTCGATAGGGGATCCGGCGGAGACCACAATTTTTTCTATACTCAAAAACTGCTGGGCGAAACCTGGAGCGCTCCTGTTGCGGTAGGTGATCACAACGCGCAATTGTTATCTCCGTACCTGGATGTGCAAGAATCCTCAGGCAATGCCTATGTCGTCTACTTGCATGATGGCTTGCTGAAGCTTGGCCTGAGGGACACCGGGACCTGGGAGTATTACGATTTACAGACCCCATACCTCGAACAGTTGTTCGATCCCGCTCTGGCGGTCGATGAGGACGGATACGCTCACGTCGCGTTTGTGGTTTACCACGCCGGTGAATATCATATCGGATATGGGTACTGGGACGGACCCGGCAGCACCGATTTCCACTTTCAGTATCTAAGGCAAACTCAATTAGGCGCATTCGGAAGTGGAGCGTCGCCGGATATTTGTGTCCGCTCTGATGGCAGCGTGGCTATATGTTATCGAGGCGGAGGATATCTCAACTATCAAGTGGATGTAATCGAAAATTTTGCACTGGGTGGGTCATCCTGGGACATTCAGACCATCTCCTTGCCCGATTACCAGTGTTATCCCGGATCGATTAAATCCACTCCGGGAGATGATCTCCATTTAGCCTTTAATGGCAACATGGGATTCGGATTTCCCAACGATCTGTTCTACACCAATAAACCTGAGGGCGCTTACTCCTGGTACCCTCCGGTCGAAGTGGGAGGTACTCTTGGCGGCGGTGACGTTAAACTCGCCGTGGAAGACAATGACAACGCTCATATAGTCTGCATGGAGACTTCCGGCAACTTCTATACGGGCAATATCATCTATACCACAAACCAGAGTGGATCGTGGCAGTCCCAATATCTGCTTCAAGGTAACAACAAGTACAGTCCTTCGCTGGTTATGGACGCACAAGGCAATGGCAGTTTGGCTTTCCAGCAGGAAGTCACCTACACCGACAATGATGTTTACTGCTACGGTTACGTGGCTCCTATCACCCAGCCGGATATGGTCGTAACACTTTCCTACAATTCCGGTTCCCCGGTGCCCGCTGGCGGCGGCGCCATTAACTTTGATGTGTGGCTGGAGAATAACGAAACTTTCCCGGTCAATTTCGATCTGTGGATAGAGATACCTCCACAAGTAACACCTCCCTCAGTTCCCAATCGTAATTTAACCTTCCCGGGTGGCTTCATCATCATGCGTCCCGATATGAACTGGCCCATCCCCGCCAGTTGGCCTGCCGGGAACTATACGATGGATTGGTATATCGGTGATATGTCCACCTGGACAGCCTGGGCTTCTGACAGCTTCCCCTTCGAGAAGTCCGCCACAGATGACGGCAGCGGTTTTACCCTCTGGGAGATTGACGGTGATCCCTTAGACCAACTCTTTGAGGGCATCGATTTCGGCGCAACAGTTGTCAGCGAATTCGCTCTACTGGGAAGTTACCCCAACCCCTTCAACCCCAGCGCAACCATAAGTTACACGCTGG
>CBDUWK010000182.1:0-5339 GCA_965370905.1 uncultured bacterium
CAATCCAAGGACTTTTGCCGGCTCCTGGGTTACGGTGGAATGGGGCAGTTCCACGCCCTCTGCGGGTTTCATCAGCGCACCGGAGACCGAGTAGGTCTTGAGCAGGAAGAGCAACGTTATCGTCATCACGTCCATGAGGGAAGTAATGCGGAGCTTTAACTCTCCCCGTTCCAGATGTTTTTTGCCTTTTGATGGTGCAAACGCCATTTACGCCTCAAGCTGTTACTGGAATTGTCCCAATGCGGGTGATGGGAATAGTTCCTGGAATATTCTGTTCGAATCTCGGTATTCTCTAGCAGTATCCAACACTTTAATGAGAACTTGTAAAGGGATATCGCCTTCTGCGGATATGCGGATCTGGTTAGCATCCTCATACTTGTAGACGCTGGAAATCTCCTTTTGCCCTGTCTCCGGATTTATCTGTTCTGTTCTGGAGAGGGGCGGTCCCACAATCCGCGTCTTGATATCAACCAGTTTTTCCTGCATGGCAGCAAAATCATAAGCTCCTTCAGGGGTCAAGGGAACGGAAGTGTACTTTTCTCCTTCCACAGCGTTGAACACAGAGATCTCCAGTGCGTCGTAAGCAATGTTCACCCTGAGTTCAAGAAGATCGCTCTGAGTGCTGCCTTCGCCTGGCCCTGCACCAGCATTTTTATCGGCCTCCTGAAGCACAGGCGGCATGTATTCCAGCAGTGCGAGGTCTACGAATTTGGCCGTAGACAGGAGCATTGGAATCAGGACGCACATCAGGTTCATCACCGGAGTGATGTTGGCTTCCGCCTCCACGAACTGGCGTTTTTTCTTTAGCGACGGTCTAAAAGCCATCTTATTTACTCCCGGTCAGGAGGTGTATCAGTTTAACTGAATGTTCGTCGATGTCGTCGATTATTCCTGTAGTCCTGGTATTGATAATGGTGTAGAGGATAATCGCCGGAATAGCTGTGAGCAGACCGAAATAGGTGGTGATCATAGCGATGGAGATACCAGCAGCGAGATTAGTAGACGCTTCGGCCCCTGCCACAGATACGGCCGTGAATGCCTTGATCAGTCCGAAGATAGTCCCCAATAATCCAGTCAGGGTGGCGACGTTGGCTATCATAGCCAGGTAACCGGTTCTGGAGGTGAGCCGGGGGATAATCTCCAGGGTTGATTCATCAACTGCGTTCTGGATCGCTCTGTAATCGACGAACTCCTTTTTATCGGCTTCGGCTAACGCAGCTAAGGTGACGTCGGGGAGCGCTTTGTTCGGCGCGGATTTGCACAGATTCATAGCTTTCTTAAAATCGCCGTTAATCACCAGCTTTCGAATCTCTGCCATGAATCGTGGTGCGTTGACATTGGATCTGACCATGATGTAGTAAGTCCGTTCTATAGCGATAGCTAGCATTACTACAAACATAACCAGAATGATCCACATGAACAGATAACCGCTCACTTCCGGATTGAACGAATGAAAGAATTCTTGCATCGTTGGACCCTCATTATTGCAATTTTTTTAGTTCCAGGATAATTTCGCGTAGTACACTGATTTGCGTTTTCAGTTTGGTTCCTGCGCAATTAGGATGTGTATTTATACAGATATTTCCTCTACAGTAGTCAATGCGTTCGTTGCACCCAACTCTATACTGATAATTCGAAGTCGGCTCCATACGAATCGTCAGGTTATAGCGGGAGAATTTTTCCCCCACAACATATGAATAATCAATTACATAATTCCAGAAAATCACCTGGATTTCCACTAGTTCTCGAGGTCTGAAGGTTTCCAATATCTGGGTAAAAAGCTCCTGGTCATCCAGGTAATCCATGAGCTTCTGCTTTCTTTTATCGACCTCGTAGCGTGCAAGTTTGTGCATCTGGTTTCCTCTATAAAAACCCAGTTATTGTCTGGGTCGTACAAGCATTTCGCTCCAGTTGACGATTCTGGCAGCCTTTAGAAGTTCTTCATCCTCTGCTGTGAAATCAAAATCTGTCAATCCCTGAGGAGAGGTTGGCTCGAGTGCGATTTTCCGGAAAATCGGGTTCTGCCGCGCGACAGTAATAGTCACATTGGGTTGCGCAATCTCACCTTCTATCTGCACTGCATCCAGTTCAATCAATTCACACTCAGCCCGACTCGGTTGGGGTACTGCTGGTTCATTTGTGCCTGTTTCTGTGGCTTCTTGTGCCCAAGCAGGAACATGCCAAACTGAGATGATCAGTAGAATTATAAGGATGAACTTATAATTACTCATATCTATTCCATCCCACGAAAGTAAACACCGATTAGGGTTCTCCAATTTGTTGCGATGGAAGAACCTTATATTTCAAAGCAAGTTTTACCCCTTGAGTGGTCGAATCAGAATCAATGGCCATAACGGCAATGACATTTATTCCCGTTTTTAAAGCCTGAGATATATGGTATGATGCGGTCTCTGTCCAACCATTACCTGGTTCTGAGGCACCAATAAATTCTCCATTAAGTTGCAGCGTATAGCCTCCGTCAACGCTTATCCACAGGTTGCCAGCGACTGGATTCTCATCAATAGAGAATGTTTTTCTGAGATATAGACTGTCACATACGAGACTGTCATATTCAGTCGCAATCCATATTGGCATACTACCAGAGAGATTGCCACTCCCTTCCCCAGCATCAGTGATTAAAGACGCCACCCAATTCCTATCATCAAACTGCAGTGAAGACCAGCCGGATTCAAAGGATGAACTCACACGGAAAGATTTTTCAGACTTTATCCAGCGCTCTTCCCCGTACTCGGCGAGCAGCGACAGATGATCTTCACGGTTCAATGCTACTAAAGCCCAACCTGTACGAAGCGCCATCGATTTGTCGTTTCCGTGGATGCGGTTGAATTCCATCGCTGTAAGTAGAAACTCTTCCTGATGCCCACTGAAGTTATAAGCGCAATCTTCGAAGGTCATGACTGCATCTTCCCAAACAACCGACTGCTCTGACAGGGTTTCCGCTCTACTCTTTGACTCATTTGCTTCCGATGCCAGACCTATATAGCGATCATTCACCCTCAGAACTTCCTCAATGGCGGCAGCCACAAATCTGCTACGGACCTCAGCGGGGATTTCATTCCCCGCTTCTACTGCATTGAGTAAAACGTTCTGAGCATTCAGCGCGGTGACTGCAAAGTTATACGAATAATCAGAATACTGTACCAGCCTTTCTGCCAAATCTGCAGCCTCTAAACCCCCTGATGTGGTTGCACCTTCACCCTGTTCCAATAAGTCCTGATAGATGCGATAATAGCGCGCATAAGATTCGAGGGACCGTTCATTGAGAGCTTTATATTCAAGATCGACAGTATTGAAGACATTTGTGACGCCATCCAGGGCACGTGATTTCCAAGCTTCCTCATTTGCGCTGTTAGTGGCTTTCTGGGCGGCATTTCGATATAACTCGATTACGGCTGTACTGCGAGGCACGGCAAACTCGGAGAGAATTCCAGCGCGATAAAGCATTTTGAGTTCGCTGTTATTACCTACATCGGGTAGATCAAGAAATGCTTGAACGGTCGAGAACTTAATCTCTGCGCTACGAAGAGCCAATTCAGGTATTTTCTCACGCGCTCGACGTCCCCAATCTGAGCCATTATTATAAGCCTCACGCACTTCTTCAAGACCGTGATCGATCCCCGCCAATAGAGCAGTTGAATCCGAGACTCCCGGCGGTTGGGACTCTGCCTTCTGGGCTTCGTTTAGCCATTGCGAGAGCTCTTGTTTGTGACTTTCAAGCTCTTCCTCTTTAAGGCGCAAAACGTTTTTGGCTTTATCTATATCTTCGGATGATTTGGCGTATGCGTCCATTGCGCGGACTGCTATTTCGATGGCATCGTGATTGGCCGTTTCACGTGTCAGGATTTTCTCTTCCGCTCTACCCTTCTCCGATAAAGTTTGCTCAGCAAAGGTACGGGAGAGCTCTTCTTCGACTTTGCCGACCATATAAAGCCCTTCAAACATCTCATCTTTAGCAAGTTTATTCAATTCTTCAAGATGCTCGAAAAGACGTTCGCGATGGACGAGTTTTTCAGCCTTTTTCTCCGCCACTACCGATGCGGGTGCAAAATCGATGGATTCGTATAAACTGTAGTCATGTTGGATGATCTGGAGGAGGCAGCGTGAGGCATAGGTCTCTTCACCGATCTGACCTTTGGCAACTAAAAGACGGTGTGCCTCAATTCCAGCCATAAATTCTGTTAAAGCTGTATCGTTACGACCCTGATCCTGTAAGTACTTTCCTCTCTCCCAGCGCGCTCTGACTGCACGTGGGTCATCAGGAAATTTCCTTGCGTACTCAGCATAGATTTCGTTAGCAGCTAACTTATTCCCGAGCTTTAGATATAACCCAGCGTTTTCAAAGAGAAAGAGCTTGGCGTCAACAGCTGCCGGAAACATGGCTACATAATTGGTATTAGCACCAATGGCACCATTCCAATCTTCCGCCTCGACGAAGTTAATGCTGGCGTTGCGCAAGGCGTCCTGAGCTAAATCCGATTCCGGATACTCCAACGCTAAACGTCGGAAAGTCTGAGCTGCAAAGAGTTTATCCTCAAGTTCGCTTTGGCTGGTATAACCCACGTTGTAGAGAGCTTTGTCGGCAAGTTCTGATCGCGGATAACGCTCAACCAACAATAAATTAACTTTATTTGCCTTGTTCCAGGCTTTAGCTCCCTGGTATGCCAAACCCGATTCAAAAAGTGCCTTATCAGCATGTTCATAATCAGGTGTTTCCAGCGCGGAGCGGCGATATTCGTCAGCAGCCGAAAGTAAATCTCCATCTTGCTTTAAGCCCTGAGCGTGAAGAAATGTGGCTTCTGCCTGCCGCGTACGAGCATCGTCTATTAATTCCGGATCCACTCCAACCGCTTGGATCTCCTTAGCCACATTTTCAGCTTCAGTAAAGTTGCCTTCAGCAAAGTAGCTATTCATTATATACCGATAAGCAGCAGCGCGTCTTAACCCAAACGGAAATTCCGAAACAAGGGTGCGGTAGTATTCTCTCGCATTATCGTAATCCCCATGATTGTAGTAGACCGACCCCGCATTTAATAAGAAGATATCGGCTTCTTCTCCCTGCGGGAAGAAGACTATGTAGTTGTCTACAGCATCGATATACTTCTGTTCGGATTCACTTATAGAGGTGCCTAACAGTGAATCGAGAGGGGTCTCGCCCTTTTTACTGATCAATTTATGCGCGATTATGGCAGCATTTACAGCAGCTTCCTTGCGGTGTTTATCTTCACTGTAGTCTCTGGAAACCTTAATATACTCATCATAAGCCTGTTCGCTCTGAGCAACATGCTGATCCAAGAGTATTGCGAGGTTATAGTTAACCG
>CBDUWK010000183.1:0-5333 GCA_965370905.1 uncultured bacterium
GTGCTTCAATACAGGCAGAAAGCTGAACTCTTCATACCGTATATTTTCATTGCCTTTATCTTGTTGTTGATTGAGATGGTACTTTCTGCCACACGCTTGAGGACAATGCCTTGATACGTTGGGGAAACATACATTTTCTCTATTTCCTGCTGCTAATTCCCTTGCTGGTATATTTATTGTACTATATAAAAGGGAAAAAAGGGAGGCAGAAACTGGAACGCTTCGTTTCCTCATCACTTCTGGCTACGATAGCGCCGAACCTTTCATTCGCCAGGAAGCGTTTTAAAGATTTTCTCTTACTATTAGCGGTATTCTCCATCATCATCGCCTTCGCCGATCCTCAAATTGGAACGCGCATAGAAGAGATCAAACGTGAAGGCATCGATTTAGTGGTGGCCATTGACGTATCCAGTTCAATGCTAGCGCAGGATATCGCTCCCTCACGCCTCGCTAAAGCCAAGCACGAGATGAGCGGATTGCTGGACCGACTTGAAGGAGATCGAGTCGCACTGGTCGCTTTTTCCGGGCAGGCCGTCATTGAATGTCCCTTAACTATGGATTACGGCGCTGCCGAAATATTTTTAGACGTACTCGAGCCAGGACTCGTCTCCAAACCCGGAACATCAATTTCTGCAGCCATCAGGGCTTCCTTAAGGGCTTTCCAAAAAGAGAGCCAGGCGGGTAAAGCCATTGTTCTAATTACGGATGGTGAAGATCACCAGGAACAGGTGATGGAAGCAGTGCAGGAAGCCGTGGAGATGGGGGTAGTTATCCACACTGTCGGAATAGGATCTCCTCAAGGAGTACCGATACCCACCGGTGAACTCGGCGGCGAATTCAAGAAGGACAAGAAAGGAAACGTCATTGTAACCCGATTAGATGAATCCTTGTTACAAGAAATTGCGAAGCAAACCGGCGGTGTTTATCAGCGATGTACTTCCAGCGGTGACGAAATGGATGCCATAGTCGGCGCCGTTGCCGGCTTAGAAAAAGGTGAGCTGGGGTCAAAGGAGTTTACTCAGTACGAGCACCGATATCAGATTTTCTTAATCATAGCCCTATTGGCACTGACTCTGGAATTCATCCTTTCGGACCGCCGCGCGAAGATGCCAAGATATTTACGCATATTTTCAACTGAAGCTGAATCATGAACAGACAGTATTTCACGATATTAATTATTCTCATTTTAGGTGCGAACTTTGCTAATGCAAACTGGAGGGCTAAGGTTCGAACCGGCAATAAACTGTACCAGGAAGGGCAATATGACGAAGCGCTGGTAAAATACCACGAAGCAATGGAAGAGAGCGGCGATTCGACACTTATCAAATTCGGACTTGGGAACGTTTACCAGGCACAGGAGAAATTTCCGGAGGCGGGACAGACTTTCCAATCGGCGATTGCAAGCACGGACAGTTCCCTGAAGGCTGATGCTCTCTATAATCTCGGGAACGCTCTTTTTGGGAATCAGCAGTATCAAGAAGCCCTGGAAGCGTACAAGTCCGCTCTGCGATTTAATCCGGGACAAACCGATTATCTGCACAACCTCGAGCTTGCACAGCACTTCATCGAAGAGCCACCGGAGCAGGAACAGCAGCAGGGCAATGAGGACAGCGAGGAAGAGGAGCAGGACCAACAACAGGATCAGCAACAGAATAATCAACAACAAGAACAGCAAAATCAGGAAGAGGAGCAGAAGCAAGAAGAACAGCAACAACAGTCAAAGCAGGAAGAAGAGAAACAGCAAGAGCAGCAACAGCAGCAGGCTCAAGCTGACACGATGTCCTTAGAAGATGCTGAACGCCTGCTCAATGCCCTGCAGATGGACGAAAAACAGGTTCAGGAGAACCTCAAGAAACAGCAGACTGGGGAAGCACCCCGGGGAAAGGATTGGTAGCTTATAGGCTACCGGCTATCACGTATCGTATCCGTTATGAAACATTTCAAATTAAATAAATCTGTTTTTATGGGCATCTTAGCTATTGTTTTGATTTCCGGTATTGTCTCATTCACAGCCGTCAGGGCTGCAGATCTCACGTTTCAGGCTTCGGTAGATCGCACTTCGATAAGCAAGTCCCAGACATTGACGCTAACCTTCCAGGTTGAAGGATCGGTCTCCAATCTTTCTAAACCCGAATTGCCGGATCTATCTGACTTTCGCATCATTTCCGGTCCAAACGAATCGAGCACGTTCCAGATCATCAATGGACAATATTCATCGCTCAAGACCTGGAGCTACGTGCTAAAGCCCAGACGAGCCGGTAATCTTACCATTGGAGCAGCAAAGATAAAGCATAAACGTGAGATTTATGTAACTGAGCCAATCAATGTGGTGGTTAGGAATGGTGGAAGCGTTTCAAAAACGCCCGGGGGCGATAAGACCCTGAAACCATCAGTCGGTCAGGTATCACCGGATTTATTTGTTCGGGTTGCTGCTAATAAAGCCAGACTCTACCAAAATGAACAGGTCATTTTAACATACACGATCTACACGAGAGTATCTGTCAGTACGTATGAGATCAGCCGTCTTCCCAGCGCGCCCGGCTTTTGGACCGAAGAGTTCCAACTTCCTCCACAACCTACCGTCCAAGACGAGGTAATTTCCGGCAGGCATTACCGCAAGGCTCTAATCAGAAAAGTAGCCCTGTTTTCCACTCGTACGGGCGAGCTGACCGTAGATCCACTTGAAGTGAGCTGCCAGGTACAGGTGCAGGATAAACAGCAGAGACGCCGCGATCCGTTCGATGTTCTGTTCGACAGCCCTTTTTCACGCTATCGTACTGAAAATCGCTTCATCGAAACGCAGCCGCTTAAACTGAAGGTAATACCGGTACCAACTGCTGAAAAGCCGGACAACTTCAGTGGCGCTGTTGGTGACTTCAGCCTTGAGGTCGGGATAGATCGACAAGAAGTAACCACTAACGAAGCATTGACCATGACCGTCCGTTACAGCGGCACGGGAAACATAAAAATGCTGCCGCACCCGAATTTTACCGCCCCTCCCGATTTTGAGAGCTACGATCCAAAAGAGTCCGTCAAGGTCAACAAATCCGGTAATCGCGTGTTTGGCACTAAAACTTACGAATTTGTACTGATCCCCAGGATTCCGGGCGAAAGCGGGATACCGCCCATAGAATTTTCCTATTTTGATCCGGGCAAAAAAGCTTACCAAACCATTACCAAGGGCGGTTATACAATTATGGTCGAACGCGGTAAAGGTGATGTGGCTGCTTCCGTGCCTGGTATGGCCAAAGAAGAAGTAAAGTTACTGGCAGAAGACATTCACTACCTGATGACACCTGGACGCCTGCAAAAAATAGATTCTGCTTTTGTAATCTCGACCGGTTACTGGGTAGCGGTGGCAATGCCACCTATTTTTACCGTTCTCTTCTTTTGGATGGCAAAATTTATGGGAGCTTCAACTATGAGGGCTCGAAGGAAAGATAGAAAAATTTATACTCAAGCAAAAAAGGAGATCCAAGTCTTAATTAAGACAGCTACAGAGAAATTAAATTCGAACGAAGAGAAATCTGCGATTTATGGATCGATACACCGAATCCTGCTTGGTTACCTTGGGCGAAGATTGGGAATGCCGGCTTCCGGCCTAAAGGAGACGGAAGTATTGGGGGAGCTCACCAATTTCAACGCACCGAATGAAATAATATCCAACTTGAATAAAATATTCCAGGAATGCAATCTCGCCCGTTTCGCTCCTCAGCAGGCCGACGCCAGGCAATTAAACAGAACCCTTATACTTTCCAATCGTATTTTAGACAATTTAGAAGAAGGTTTGGGAAGCCATAATCACACGAAGAAGAGAAGTAGCAGCAAGCTGCTCACAGCATTAATAATCACTCTATCAATTACCGCAATATCTTCTTCTCAGGTAAACAGCGATTCCGATCCACAGGCAGCCGAAGATTTATATCGGAAGGGAGACTATGGCGCTGCTATTGCTAATTATGAGCAGACCATTGCACAAGGTTTAACCAGCGGTGAGATATATTATAACATGGGTAACTGTTACTATAAAACGGGCAAATACGGACAGGCAATTCTATATTATGAAAGATCCAAACGCTTCTTAGGTAACAATCCAGACCTCGTCCACAATTTAAAACTAACGAATATGCGCATATTCGACCGTATAGAACCGCTACCGCGCATCTTTCTAACGAAAACATTTATAGGAATTGCTGAATCCATGCTCATAAAAACCTGGGCAGCCATCTTCATGATTTCGGAATGGCTTCTACTTGTTTCCTTAATTGGTTTGAATGTAATTCGCAAGCCAATGACACGCCAATTTCTCGTGTGGGGATTTACCGTGACTCTGGTCATTACAATCATCTCGGGCGGTTTTTTTCTTCATCAAAAGGCATCTCAGGGTAACCTTACTGAAGCTGTAGTACTCAGCGAAAGCGTGGAAGTGCACAGCGCTCCGGAAATCGGCTCAGTGGAGCTTTTTACGTTGCACGAGGGAGTCAAAATGCGGATTCTGAGGGAGGTGTCTGGTTGGGTTGAGATACTCCTGCAAGATGGGAAACGAGGATGGATGCCAAAGACGGCTTTTGAAACAATATGAATCAGTTCCGGCTAAATAACTGGAGATATAAATGACAATTACTATCAAATCCTTCAGAATGGTCCCAGTTTTAGCGGTTTTACTATGCATCGTTAGCTGCACGCAGGCACCACCGCCACTTCTGGAAGAACCAGACCAGTTAAAGAGTAGTAGAATGGTGCCTCAAGATGAGAGTTTCGATGCGTCAGTTTTATTGGAAGAAGATAACATACCACTACCCCCATCGGAGCTAAAATCACCCGAAATTGAGACGTCTATAAGTTCAGCCTCGGAAAAATCGGAGGCAAATTCAGGGATTGTTGAAATGCCTGGGTTCCGCGTGCAGATTTTTGTTACAAAAGAGGAGTTCGAAGCTCGGCTGGTAGAAGAGGAGGCATTACTTCAGTTCGATGAAAGTGTATATCTCAGTTTCGATTCACCGAATTATAAAATCCGGGTTGGAGATTGCAAAACGAGGGCTAAAGCCAATAAACTGAGGCAAACAGTAGTTAAGTCCGGCTACAAAGACGCCTGGGTAGTGCAGTGTAAGATTCTCAGCAGCAATCGTTAACAAAAACCGCGTTCGTATAAGCTCGTTTACCGGATAAGGTGCGCGTTTCCACACGAAGGTAGTCACACTGTTTCGGTATTATTAACTTTAACCCTGCCTGATATATTCCTGCAAGATTTTCATCTCTTAGGATACGTTCCTTACTCTCACCCCTTTTCCCTGAAAGAAGTATAATCTTCGATAGTTCACCGAACTCGGGGC
>CBDUWK010000184.1:0-5322 GCA_965370905.1 uncultured bacterium
TTCACCAACGCCTGGGTGAAGAATACGCCCCCGAAATGCAGAATCTTCGAAAACCAGAATTCCGGCGAAACAATAATATTCAATCGTGGAGACCAGGAACTATCAAATAGAGTACTTGAAGCTTCAGTCCGAAAACTGAGCTTTGGGCTCGATGACAACTTTGAAAGGGGTGCAGGGATAAAAAGTGATGACCTTGTCATTTCAGATGCAACTGGATTTCATTCGTTAATGAGGAGAGATGAAAATAGTTTACGGGGGCAACACAATCTCGAGAACGCCCTGGCAGTGGCATGTGTGGCTTCCTGCATGAAAGTTCCAACCGAAATCTTGAGGCAATCCCTCCAGAAATTCCCGGGAGTACCGCATCGCCTGGAAACCGTGATCGAATCTCGTGGGATACTCTGGGTGAACGATTCCAAGGCGACAAATGTCGCTTCGGGTCTGGTCGCTCTCGACAGTTTCGATCGTGCTATCATTCTATTAGCTGGTGGTCGCGATAAAGGCAGCGATTTTAAAACCATCGCCAGTCGAGTTTCTGGGAAAGCTAAACATGCAATTCTTTTCGGTGAAGCCGGACCTGCCATTGAAAAAGCCTGGTCATCCATCGTAACGCTAAGCAGAGTTGCATCTATGGCTGACGCGGTTGCATTGGCTTCATCTATAGCGCAAGGGAGTGACGTCGTCATCCTGTCACCCATGTGCGCTTCCTTCGACGAGTTTGACAATTATGAACATCGCGGTGATACCTTTAAAAAACTGGTAAATGAAAGTGTCGCGTAAAGCCCGCAATAATAAAGTTTTCGGTTTCAACTTCAGTGAGCCTTCACGTTATGGTGACCGCCTGCTTATGCTGGCCATTTTTGGGCTTTGTGCCATAGGCGTGCTGATGGTTTTCAGCTCCTCTTTCGTTAAGGCTTTCGAAACCTACCGGGATCCTTACTTCTTTATAAAACAACATTTTCTCCGGCTCGGTATCGGAATGTTGTTATTCTTTGTAGCGTGCAGCGTAGACTATCATCGCTTGCGTCATTGGAGTGTATTCCCGCTGCTATTGTGTATATTCGCTTTAATTCTCGTCTTATTCACAGGTAGTGGTGTTAACCGATGGCTGACCATCTCCGGAGTGAGGTTGCAGCCATCCGAATTTGCACGTATTGCTCTCATTGTCTATATTGCCGATTGGTGTTCACGAAACTCTACTTATCTGCGAGAATCCTATAAGGCGTTTCTGTTTGTTATTGTAATTATTGGTATTACCGCAGGTCTCGTGGTAATCGAGCCCAGTTATTCCGTGGCTGTAATGATCATTATTTCAGCCGGCATGGTGGTATTCCTGGCAGGGTCAAAATTGCTGCACCTTTTCTCGATTCTAATTCCAGCCATTCCCGCAGTGGCTTATTTGGCAATAGCCGAACCCTATCGCCTGAAGCGTGTCTTGAGTTTTCTAAATCCCGTAGGAGATCCTCTGGGTGATGGATACCAGTCTCTGCAATCGAAAATTGCCGTTGGAAGTGGCAAAATTTGGGGATTGGGTTTCGGCATGAGTGGACAAAAGTCGCATTTTCTGCCCGAAGCACATTGTGATTTCATTTTTTCAATATTGTGTGAAGAGCGCGGGTTTATCGGTGCGGTTGTAACTATCATCTTATTCATTCTGTTTATTTGGAGAGGTATTAGAATAGCCGTGACAGCGCCTGACCAATTTGGATATCTTCTCGCCGGGGGATTGACTATGTCTGTTTCCTTGCTGGCACTCGTGAATATTGCTGTCACTTTAGGAGTGCTGCCAGTCACCGGGTTGCCGCTTCCCTTCATATCCTATGGGGGCAGCGCGCTTATCGCTAATTTAATTGCCTGCGGTCTTATTCTGAGCGTGTCGCGCCAGGCTGAATTATCGAGAAAAGGGAAATGAGCCTCCGTGTTCTCATCGCCGGAGGTGGAACCGGGGGCCATCTGTTTCCTGCTCTGGCTATCGCTGAGACTCTTAGAGACAAAGGTGTTGAAGCTATGTTTGTCGGCACAAAATCTGGTCTGGAAGCCAAAATTGTCCCGCAGAAAGGATTTTCTTTAAAGTTTATCTGGTTGTCGGGCTTTAACCGCAAAAAGCTTTTCTCGAATCTGTTGTTTCCCTTTAAGGTGGTATTTTCAGCTTTCCAATCGTTCAGGATATTGAGTAAGTACCGACCTCTGGCAGCCTTGGGAACTGGAGGTTATGTTTGTGGACCAATACTACTTGCGGCAGCCTTGAAAGGAATTCCTATCTTTCTCCAGGAGCAGAACAGCTACCCCGGTGTTACGACTCGATTGTTAGCTCGTTTCGCTAAGGAGATATATCTAAATTTTGAAGAGGCATCGGCCCATTTGCCATCTAAAGCAAAGTGGCGCCATGTTGGTAATCCCGTTCGTCCCGGATTCACTAAAATGGATCGCGCCACAGTCATACGAATGTGGGAGTTGAATCCATCTCTGCCTACGCTGCTCGTTTTTGGAGGATCGCAGGGAGCTTTGAGCATTAATCGAGCGGTGAACGATATTCTCCCCTCTTTGGGGAAGCGGTGTAATTTGATTTGGAGTCGCGGCTACCTGGATAAATCGGATCTATCGGCTTGGCAGGGACCCGGTGTTCTGGTCGTGAGAGAGTTCATTGACGATATGCCTGCTGCCTACGCGGCGGCCGATCTGGCAGTTTGTCGTAGCGGTGCTATGACCCTCTCAGAGCTGCAGGCAGCAGCATTGCCTGCAATCCTGATTCCCTACCCATACGCCGCCGCCGATCACCAGAAACATAATGCCCTGGCTTTCTGTCGCAATGGTGGTGCTATGATGATTGAAAATAAAGACTTAAATGGCGATAGATTCCTTTCTGAAGTCTCATCGCTGTTGCATAATAAGGCAGAGTTGGAGCGTATGAGCAGTGCTCTTGCTGAAATTGAAATCCCAGACACAGCCGCCATAATAGCGGCAGAATTGATAAAAACTGCTCAGGACGCAGCTAATCCGGTTTGAGTATAGCTTAAATGAGTATTTCTATATGTTTTTCCGGGTAAAAAAATTACACTTCATCGGCATTGGCGGTATTGGTATGTCAGGGATCGCTGAGGTCTTGCTTAATCAAGGATTCCAGGTTACCGGATCGGACCTGCAGGATTCTGACCTAATAACTCACCTCCGCAAGTTGGGGGCAGACGTCAAAATTGGTCACCACAGCGATAACGTGGGTGATGCTCAGGTCGTGGTTTATTCTTCTGCCGTGAAACCAAATAATGTAGAATACGAAGAGGCGCAAAAGCTCGGAATCCCTATCATCCCACGTGCGGAGATGTTGAGCGAACTGATGCGCATGAAATACGGTATCGCCATAGCCGGCACGCATGGGAAAACTACCACCACCTCGATGGTCGCCTCAATTTTAACCGAAGCCAACCTTGATCCTACTTTCATTGTAGGTGGACGCGTGAAATCGCTGGCGACTAACGCCAAGCTGGGCTCGGGTGAGTTTTTAATTGCGGAGGCAGACGAGTATGATCGTTCTTTTCTGAAGCTCACACCGACCATAGCAGTTATCACAACTTTAGAAACTGAACATCTTGACACGTATGGAAACCTGGAGGAGATTCGGCGAGCATTTTTGCAGTTTACAGATAGAATTCCTTTTTATGGCTCCATTGTGTTATGTTTGGATGAGTTGAACGTTGCATCCCTTATCCCTGAATTGCAACGTCCCGTGATAACATATGGCTTGGAAGAGAATGTCGATATCAGAGCATTTAACCTGGAGTTTTACGAAACGCAGTCGCGATTCGACGTCACCGTACAGGGCGAGGATCGCGGCAATGTAACCCTGAACCAACCCGGTCTGCATAACGTTAGAAATGCCCTGGCTGCGATTGGCGTTGCCGAAGAACTCAAAATTAAATTCAAATACATTCGACGTGGATTAAATAATTTTAATGGGGTCGAGCGACGCTTTGAAATAAAGGGAATTTTTAACGACGTAATGGTCGTTGATGACTACGCACATCATCCCACAGAAGTTAAAGCTACGCTGGCGGCAGCCAAGAATGGCTGGAATAGAAGAATCATAGCACTGTTTCAGCCTCATCTATATAGCAGAACACGCGACTTTGCTGAAGCCTTTGGGGAAAGTTTCACAGCTGCAGACGTCCTCATCGTTACCGGAATATATGGATCGAGAGAAGATCCCATGGAGGGTATTTCCGGACAGCATATAGTAGATTCAGCCGTAAAAGCAGGGCAGCGTAACGTGCATTACCTTCCAGATTTGGATCGGGTCGCTCCTTACGTATCGGAGTTAGCCCAACCCGGTGACATGATCATAACTATGGGCGCTGGAAATATCTGGACTGTTGCTAAAACCCTCGTTCGGCTGTTAGAAAATGAGAGGAAATCGTGAAACGCCCCCAGGCATTGCAGGAGAATGTCATGTTGGGCTCTTTGACGTCATACCAGATCGGTGGAGCTGCACGGTTTTTTTTCAGACCGACCACTGCTGAATCACTCAAAGAGATTCTACTCTGGGCGAAACACGAAAACCGCCCTCTCTTTATTCTGGGTGCAGGTACGAATGTTTTAATCTCCGATAATGGTTATCGTGGAGTTGTAGTATGCATGCAGAATTACCTTAGTGGTGTCGGAAGACCTGAACCCAACGGCGAGTGGACAGTCGGCGCCGGAGCGATGCTATTGCCATGGGTACGCAGAACTGCCTGGCTTGGCCTTGCTGGTGTTGAATCGTTGTTGGGCATTCCCGGTACAATCGGTGGAGCCCTGAAGATGAATGCGGGAGCCTTTTCACAGGAAATTAGCCATTCATTGATTGATATTGAAGTTCTGGGCGAGAATCTTAACTTTGAAATATTGGAAGCAGATGAGATAGGATTCTCTTATCGTGCAGCCCCTGGATTAAAAGATAAGATTATCCTGAAGGCTCGTTTTCAGTTCCAGCAGGAAGACCCTGAAAAGCTGCTCAAACACGCTCGAGAAATCGTAACGCAGCGACGCAGTCGTCAGCCCCTCAAGTGGCCATCCTGTGGATCAGTATTCAAACGCCCCGCAGGAGATTACGCCGGCAGGCTGATAGAAAATGCCGGGATTAAAGGTTACACGTCAGGTGGCGCTCAGATTTCCGAGCAGCATGCTAACTTCATAATTAATAAGCAAAAGGCATCTGCTAAAGACGTTTTAAATTTGATTAAAATGGCAAAGAAGAGAGTTAAGGAAGAATTTGGAGTGGTGCTTGAACGCGAAGTAATCCTTTTGGGATTTTCTGAGGAGGAACTGGTTGGCGCGTAAAAAGAAAAA
>CBDUWK010000185.1:0-5320 GCA_965370905.1 uncultured bacterium
CTCAGGATGATACTGAATGGAAAATATGGGCAAAGATGTATGCTCTAATCCTTCCACTGTGTTATCATTCAGATTCATATGAGTAAATCTCCAAGCACTACTAATACTATCCGCCACAACTGCAAACCCATGGTTTTGGCATGTAATTTCCACGACTGAGTCAACTTCTCTGCGCACTGGATGGTTAGCACCGCGATGTCCAAAAGGAAGTTTGAAGGTCTGCAGTCCGGCTGCCAGAGAAAGTATCTGATGTCCCAGACAGATTCCGAAGATGGGGATCTTACCGATTAGTTCCCGCACCGTATCAATTGCGTAGGTAATTGGCGCTGGATCGCCCGGCCCGTTGGAAAGAAGTACACCATTATAATTCCCCTTCATAACTTCGCCCGCCCCCGTTTGGGCAGGTAAAACGATCACCTCACATCCCCGGCAGACAAGTTCGCGTAATATATTCAGTTTAACACCGAAATCGAAAACAGCTACTCTGAGTCCTCTGCCGGAATCGGTCAGTTTTTGCCAGGCAGGTGCCAAATGCGAATCGAAGGAATATTTTGTTTTACAGGTGATTTTCGTAGCGAGATCAGCGCCAACCATACCGGGAGTTCTTTTCACCAGATCCAGCGCTTCGTCAAGGGGTGTTTCCGCTGAAAAAATGCCACTTCGCATTGCGCCAAATCTCCGCAAATATAGTGTAATCCCGCGTGTGTTCGCGCCCACTAATACTGGGATTCTGGCTTCTTCCAGCCATGAGATCAAGTCTCTCTCGGCGCGAAAGTTACGCGGTTGGGGCGCTAAATTGCGAATCAACGCTCCTGCCACCTGGACATGGGGAGATTCAACGTCATCGCGGTTGATTCCAACATTGCCAATATGAGGAGCGGTAAACACCATGATTTGCTGGTAATACGATGGATCGGTAAGGATTTCTTGATAGCCGCTGTGTGAAGTATTAAAAACAGCCTCACCAAATCCCGAATTCTCGCCTCTCAGGAATTCACCGTCAAAGCGCGCACCATCTTCTAAAAGAAAATAACCACTCATAAGACTTCAGATCCAAAATTAGTGAGACAAAAGGATGTATGAGATAATTATATATATAATACGGTTCTGGGGGAAAAAGATTTCACGGTGTATATAGGATAAATCCGCCGCTTCAGTTAAGAAAAATAAAAACCGCTAAACCCTTTCCAGGATCTTGCGGTGAAACAACCCAGATATCGTTCCAAAGCAAATATAGGTACTCCATCGTGGGCGATACTGGAGTCGAACCAGTGACTTCCTGCGTGTCGAGCAGGATGATTTGTACAGGGAATTGGCTAATAATTGGTCTCGTGCGATTAATATGCGATTGGGAGATGAAAAATCGGTTGGGTTTTTGGTGATTCTCCGCAATTCTCATTGGCAACAAAAATAAGAAATAATTAGTCTGAAGTCAACAAGGAGTTAGCTAATCCTTAATGACTGAAATGTAAAATTAAAGTAGGCTGGATTGAGTTGCCGTAGTCCAGCCTTTATTTTTTGGTATGCTTCATGCATCTATCCCATTTCAATCGCTCGCACCATAGCTATGAAGTATTGCCAGTCTTTCGGACAAGCTTTAGGTAGCAGAATTGATAAGCCGGATTCTGTGATTTGAGTCCGGCTTTAATTTTCCTACGCAATCAGAATGCCCAGTATACAACCTTGCCCTATGCTGGAAATCTCAAATAACCCACCTAACGAGAGCATAGAGAGGTGATAGTGGTCTATGGTATGTCTGAATACTCCGAAAGCAAGATCGGCTCTTAGCGGCTCTCTGAGGCTCTCGTTTGGCATTGAAACCCCCGAACACTGTAAACCGATCTGGGTGGTTGATGGTAGCCCCTCAGACCCCCAAGGGGCGTCCAAGTACCCCCGCTTTTACCCCATAGTATTCGGGGTATGAAAAGGGATTCCTTTTGTTCACTCTTTGGAGTCCTAGAAAAAATGAAAATATGACAATAGTAAAATCACTCGTTCATAGAATAGAGCAGCGGCTTAGAAAGCCACTGGTTTTGTGCGTAAAACCGACAAAAACAGCCCTTTTGTAATACTTTTGTGACAGTTAATTTGAAAACCACGGATTAAGAGTCCGTTGCTGTTGTGCGTAAATTAGGCAAAAAATAGCCCTCGTGCAATAATATTGCAATAGTAAGTCGAAAAAAATTAAGGCCGGAGTCGAGGTTGAGTCCGGCTGTTTATTATGTTGGTCTCATAACCCAAAGGTCGAAGGTTCTGGCGAAGCCATCCCTATGGGAAATTCCTTCCCCCACTACAACAAAATAAACAACGGCTTAGGAATGATTCTGAGCCGATGTCTATTTCTCTAAAATTCAAAATTCCTACGGTATTTCCCATATGCATACTTGATTTCAAGAGATATTATGGGGCATAAAAAAAGCGACCCCTTATAGGATCGCTTTAAATGTTGAGTTTCCAGGGTGGGTATCGTGCTTACCCTCAGTTCATTTATTGGTCAATAGCGTTCAAGGCTGCTGCGGTCTTCTCCATTTCGTCATCGCCGTTGTAAAAGTGGGGAGCGATGCGAAGATAGCCGCCACGAGCTGAACAGATTATATTTTTGTCTTGGAGTCGTTCCGCAACGGCTTCCGGTGGATTCTGCAAACAGGTGACTGCAAGGATACCCGAGCGATTCTCTTTGCTGAAAACCAGAGGTTTGTAACGCTTGTTATCAAGTTTAGCGACAATGATATCTTGTAATCTAAATATCTCTTCTGCGATGGCTTCGACGCCATAATGGGAGTGAATATCATTAATACATGTAGCCAAGGCGGCTGCCAAGGAGAGCGGAGATGTGCTATATTCGAACCTCTTAGCGGTCAAATGCGGATCCCAGGCGTGATTCAGATAGTCCGTCCCCTGCTGCATCACCTCGGCTCCGACCATGACCGGATCCAGTTTTTCCCGGAATTTATCTGATGTGTACATCAACCCGGTTCCAACGGGACCAAGAAGCCACTTCCATCCGGAAGATACCATAGCTGAGATGTGCCACTTTTCCGGATATAGGGGCAAAGACCCGAAACTCTGTGCCGCATCGACCACCAAGTCGATATCATGTGACTGGCAGAAATCCCCCAGCTTCTGCAAATCTGCGGCAAAACCACTCGTGAACTGTACGTGACTGATCGCTACGATCCTGGTGTTCTTTGTCACTCTCGCTTGCAGGTCTTCCATGGTCCAGGCAACAGGCTGGCCGTCAGGTGAGTAAGCATTCTGAGCCGATTGGTTCGGCAACAGCACGTATTCAACGCCCCTTCGTTCCTGAAGCTTCCAGGGATAATAATTAGCTGGATATTCATGAACATATCCTATCACCTGATCATCGGGCGAAAACCGGTATCCACTGGCGATCATGGACATGCCTTCGGAGGTATTCTTCAGAAAGGTGACGTTCTGGGAATCCGCATTGAATAAATCGCTACCCGCTTTGCGTAACTCTTCAAGAATCTCCTCATACTGCCTCCCTAAGAGTAAACCGCCTAAATTTTGATGCTCCTCAGCTATATACTTCTCACGTTCACATGCTTTACTGTACAGCGGAGATACAGCACAATGGGCGAGGTAGATATAGTTATCTTTGATCGGAAACAGCTTTGTGCTTTTATCGAACATTCTTCCTCCGGTAAAACCTTTACATTGCAATCACCTCTTGGATACTGCAAGATAAACACCATTCCAGTGAATGTCAAGAGATTTCATAAACCAAAGAAAGAGCGACCTTCATAAAAGCCGCTTTTCCTTGCATTAACTGTTCTGTATGCTTATAACTTACTTTAAGAGTAAGAGCTTGTGTGTCTGAACCAATCCTCCGGCAGTCAAACGAACGAAATATACTTCACTGGGTAAGTCGGTTGCATTAAAGGCAACTTCATGTACACCAGCTTGCCGCCAGCCGTCCACGACTTCGGCTACCAACCGACCGCTTACGTCGTAAACCGCGAGGTTGACACGAGCAACTACCGGCAAATCGAAACTGATGGTGGTGGTGGGATTGAACGGATTGGGGAAAGCACCAAGATAACTATGTGAGAACGGCTGCAAACTAACCTGTGGTTCGACACCGGTTGGGATCCCTTCAACACAGATTAACAGGGCATCCCAGATATCCGGCATTGCAGTATGCGTTTCCCCTGCAATTAAATAATCCCCATCGCTCGTCTGAATTACTGTATAAGCGTAATCATTCCCTATATCGCCATAGGTGCGAGACCACAAAGAATCACCATCGGAATCTGTCTTCAACAGCCAAATATCGCTATCTCCAGAGCCAAGAGGTGATGTCCAGCCTGCTAATAAGTAACCACCGTCACTGGTTTCTATTACCGAACTAGTGATCTCATCCCCGCCGAAATCGTAGAGACGCGACCAGAGCGTATCGCCATCACTGTCTGCCTTTATCAACCAGATATCATTGTCCCAAAATGACATTCCAAAGGAATTTGAGTAACCCGCAATTACAAAATCACCCCCAGCTGTTTCGACCATTGAGTACGCATAATCGTCGTTTATGCCACCGTAGTTTCGGGACCAGAGCAGGTTTCCGTTTACATCTGTCTTCACCAACCATATATCATTGAAGCTTGTCGGTGTTGATGAGGTTGTCCCCACTGAAATATAACCACCACTACTGGATTCAATCACAGAGAAGATTGATTCTGTCCCTGGACCTCCAACGACACAAGCCCACAAAGAATCGCCCTGTGGTCCTGCTTTTAGTAACCACATGTCTGTAGCCCCAGAGCCGAACGATGCTGTAATCCCTGCCAGTAGATAGTCACCCTCCTGCGTTTCAGTCAGAGCATAAGCATAATCAGAATTATCTCCACCGTAAGTACACGACCATAAAGAATCACCTTGAAGATCGGTCTTTACCAACCACATATCGGATTCGCGGACTCCGAAGGAAGCTGTCCAGCCACCAACTAAGAAATTCCCGTCACTGATTTCGATAACTTCAAAAGCAAATTCGTCACTCGAACCACCATAGGTATTTGACCAGAGCGAATCTCCATCTGAATTGACACTTAATAACCATACATCACAGCCACCAGCTCCGAACGAAGAAGTTGCGCCTGCCATCAGATATTCACCACCACTGGTTTCAATGAGAGAATAGGCATAATCAACAAAATCTCCACCGTAATTTTGACTCCAGAGTAAATCGCCTTCATCAGCGCAGACCTGCGATCTGTAACTATATGCAGTTAGACATAGAACTGATGAAAGCACTACAAAACTCGTTCTACATCCACGGATTCCTGTGGTTACTCTGCCCATA
>CBDUWK010000186.1:0-5287 GCA_965370905.1 uncultured bacterium
ACCCTGAGCGCATCCCCCACCGAACTGTGCCCCAATCCGGCCAATTCCTTATATTCTTCATCCGAATATGTCGCATCTGCGATCAGTAAGTCCGCCGACCGGGCAAATTGTATGACCTCTCTGTCTATTCGGGCGAGATAGCTGGCATCATCATCCTCTTTGACCAGTTCCTTGTTGCTTATCCGGTAGGGTTCATTGTCGGTCACGTAAACCAGGCTCTTTCCCCCGCTCTCAACCCGAAATCCTATGGTCAGCCCGGGATGATTCAGGTAGTAGTAGGTAATGGTAGCCTCTCCCACAATAGTTGCTTCCTGCAGCTCCTCAAATACTGTCTCAACGCTGGGTTTTCCCATGGAAACGGGAAAATAATCTCCTCCCTCCGCGCCGCGGATAAAACTCATCAACACTTCTTCCATCCCGGCAATTCCGTAGATGGTCAACTTCCCCGAAAGTTTAAACGCGGGCAGAAAATAGGGTATTCCCAGGGTATGATCCCAGTGAGTGTGTGTCAGAAAGAGTCTGGCGTCGAGCTCTCCGCCAGCCAATTTCTGCATCAGGTGCTTACCCAGATTTATCAGTCCGGAACCGCCATCCAAAATGATCTGCGGTCCCCCGCATTCTACTTCAACACAGGCGGTATTACCGCCATAACGTTCGCTGCCCGGACCACTGACCGGTGATCCGCCGCGCAGTCCCCAGAATTTAACCTGCATATCTTCTCTATGCCAAAAGTTTGTTTACTTTGTCCTGTAATTCTCTAATCTCGAACGGCTTGCTGATGAAAATGTCCGCGCCAACCTCATGAGCCTTTTCAGCGTCACGCCGATATGATTTAGCGGTCAGGATTATTATCCGCGTTCCACTCCATCCCGGCCTCGACCTGATCCACTCCACAATCTGGAAGCCGTGCGCTTTGGGCATCATCAAGTCGCATATTACCAGATCGAAGATCTCCTTCCCGATCCAGTCCAATGCCGCCTTACCGTCGTACGCCTTCCTGATAGCCCGATTTTCCGCTTCCAGAGCGCTGCTCAGAATATCTACAATGGTCTTATCGTCGTCTGCAATTAATATCTTCTTCATTCTATTTAAAACCAGTTTCTCAGAGTTTTTTACTAAGAAGTGTAGTTATTGCTTCCAGTCCTGCCCTGTCTATATCCGAAAATGCACCCACTTCTATTGCATCCAGATCCAATACTGCCAGGAGCTCATTCTGTTTATTAAAAACCGGAACCACGATCTCAGACTTAGACTTCGAATCACAGGCGATATGCCCCGGAAATTCGTGCACGTCCGGCACGATTACAGTCTGTTTTATCGCTGCACAGTGTCCGCAGACGCCCTTGCCGAACGGTATTCGCAGGCAACCCATGGTCCCCTGGTAAGGCCCGATCACCAGTTCATCGCCCTTCCCAGAATCAACCCGGTAAAATCCCACCCAGAAGGCATGAGGTAAATTTTCTTTCAGGATACACACCACGCTGGCCATAACTACCACTGAATCGCTTTCATCCCTTAAAAATTCTTCGACTTGTCTAAATGACAACTCATACAGCTCTTTCTTCTCTTCGGAGGATGGGTTCATATCAAGAGGTCTTCGGCTTCATTGTCTTGCATTAAACTTATAAATATAAAAACTTTACTCTCTAATAGCAAACTTTTTCACGTGAAAAGCTGGTCGAAGTTATTATGGGCGCAACATGTTACGCCCATAATTTACCGTAATCGTAGTCATCGAGCAAAACCCCACTTCCTGGCCTCACCCCGACATATAGAACTTCAGTAGCGCGAGGCTTTAGGCGAAGCCACATCTACGGAGCCCCCGGTTTACGGGCTTACTCGCTCTCCTCTCCAGGAGGAGGGAAGAAGCCAAGTTGGGTTAAAAGGGCGACATTGTCCCAAGTTACCCATGTTTCTGCTATCTTGCCGTTTTCAAATCGATGAATAATGATGTTTACCGACGTGAATTCCTTCCCGCTAGGTGGAAATGGTCCCATCTGCCCGGTTTGTGTGCCGGTCATCGTGGTAACATAAGCAACTTTGTCTCCCTCTGCGATCATTAGATCAATAGTATCATGGCAATCAGGAACAGCTTCCAGAAACTCGGCGATAAAAGCTTTGAATTGATCTGTCCCGTGGAGCTCTTGAAGATCAGGGGGCATAGCCTGACAGTGTCGGATATAATCAGATGTGAGCACCTCATCGAATACTGCGACATTTCCTTTAGCCATCTCTTCGTGCGCCCGGCGTACGACAGCCTTGTTCTGTTCCTCAATGATCTTCTCCTGGTTATCACATCCAGTCATCATTACCATAAAGACAACAACAAGTCCCAGGTTGTTAAATAGTTGTTTAACTTTAATCACGATGTGCCTCCTCTTGTTTTGTTCTAGTGCTGCCGCCTCCCGCGAAAGTGGTTCTTCGAATCCGCAAACGACAGTAAAAGCTTTACATTTATTCCTCCAACTGAACCACTGCTAAGAGCACATCAACAGTGCCTACAACTCTGCTCTTATGCCCTCTACCAGTCGTGTCCTCCACAAGAGTAACGCTCCCTGGCCCGAAGCGGCGGATTTCTCCATCGCTGACTTCCGCTTCTATTTCGCCTTGCAGATAGAACATAATCTGCCGTTTCGGTGTTGGATGCCAATCACCGTACCAACCTGGAGAAGCGCTCATAAAACCGTAGTTAGTTGCTGAGAAAAACGGAGAGAGATTCAACGGTGGTGCAGGTGGTGCAAAATCCATCTCCTTCATTTCAACTGTAATATCTTCGAAATGAGACTCTCCAGCAGAATCGGCGTAAACCCTGGTGTATTTCATTTTCATGATCTTTCCGCTCTCTTCAATATCCGCAGGTTTATTCTGACTTGACGAGGGGTTTAAGTAGGAAAAGCAGACGAGTGTCGCCATTACCAGAGATATTAAACCAAAGTTCTTGTACATTTCAGCCTCCAGGTTAATCTATCACTCTCCGGGTAGAACCGGCAACTGAATCCCCTCACCAGCGAAAAGGATTGTTGGGAGAAGGAAAAGGGTAAGTAATAATTTGTTTTTCATGGTGATAGATTCTCAGTCTATTTCATTTTGATTTTATTTTATTTTCAACGAAAACAAAACCACACAGCACCAAACCCCAAAATATTGTTGCAGTAAGTGCTATAATTAAGTCTTTCCAAGAAGTCGGTTTTATGGCATACAGAGATATAGCAAAACCACCAAACATTACTATGATATTACCTTTTCCTGAAACCTTTCTGCCGATATGGTAGAGAAGATCAATTATTGTTTTTCCTGTTGTGGAGCTGAAAGTTGCCTCAATCTCTGCTTCAGATTGTGGAGGACCAGAGGGTGTTTGGGAACTAGTTGGTTCTTCTACAGAGACGTAATCATCAACTCTTTCCTCATCTTCTTCAGATCCAGCGAAATCTAATTCAGATCCTGTTGGTAGTTCAAATACCTCTGAGGCATCGATAGCATAAGGTCTATGCCTTGTTTTTTTCCTTGCCATCGCTACCTCCTGATTAGTTTTACTATATTTGAAAATATCCCTAATTGTTCACTTGACCAATCACCTGTCTTTCTTGTTATCTTTTCTGGATCGTGATCATTATTATTTCTATCATAAGTATCAACAAGAAAAAATAAACCTAATTCCGGAAGCTTCTTACTTAAAACAGGGCTAAAATACTGAAGCGCTTGCTCTTTTCTCATTGGACCACATTGAGTATTCATCATTGAATTTTTACCCTTGAAGTTCCAGAAAAGTCCTATGTCAGTGACATCGCGTTTGAAACAACTCAGTGCCTCAGATGAAATATTCCCGAAGTTCTTTTCAATCTTTTTCCTAAGATCTTCAAATGACTGATCCCACGGAAAGAAGAACGTACTTTTGACGCCGTGTCTAATTATAGAATTGAACTTGAAGTTCTCAGGGATTTCCTTCAGACCTTCTGTCATTTTCTTAAAGGTGTCAACAAAAATCGTTTCAGTTGACGGATTTGAAAATGCTATTCCATAGTTTTTATAACTAACAAATAATTTTAGATTCTTTTCTTCATTCCATAGATTGAAACCGTCAAAGCCAATCTCGAATTTCGGTAGTTTCAGTTTATCACTAAGATGTTCTCCGACTAACGCTTTCTTATCTAAAAATCCCATTGTTGGTTTATAACGGATCTCTACCACATGTTCAGCTATAAAACGAATTTGCTTGGTCATGACCTTCTCCGTAGTAAATTTCTATGACTGTATTATTTTTTAGGGGTATCTCGGGTGTCACGAACCACTCCGCAACACCCTGGCTCAACTGCGGATTCCCGCGAATCTCGCAGATAGCACGGATCATTATCCGCGTAATCCGTGTCATCAGCGCTGATCAGTGGTTTAGACTAACTTGTTTCAATCCGCAATATACCATTTCAAACGTAAAAAAGCAACCTCAAATCATTTCGTTTAAGATTGCTGTACCCTACTTGGCCGGGTGCCCCGGACAGCTTGCATGTCCGGGTTTATTATAATGTCTGAACCGCTGACCTCCGCTGATTATGCTGATTTTTTTATCAGTGCCATCAGTTAGATCAGTGAAAATCAGTGGTTCAGAATATTTTAAGTTCCCTTAGGTCTTGGCACTTCAGGTCTGACCTGACGCCTCAACCACAGCCCCCTTCAGCGGGGTTTATCCGCCTCGGGCGGATTGTATCTTCCGCAGCCCACGTCCTTCAGGGCTGGGCGGCAAAGCCATGTGCTTTATAATTCTGCTATGGGGATACTTTTTTCCCTTTTACCTTTTCCTTTTTATTTTTTATTTTTTCTTTTTTATTTTTTATTTTTCCATCCACTTCCGCCGTCCCCACATTTACTAACCGATACCTGTCCACTCCCAGGTATTTCTTCGCTGTTTCTTCCACCTGATCTGCCGTTACCTTGCTTATATAATCCGGAAACCGGTCGAAGAATTCATACCCCAACCCCATCATCTCCCAGTATCCCAATCCCTCGGCGATCTCCCGGTTCGTCTGGTATTCCATGCGGTTGCGGGTGATCTCATCTTTGATCGCGGTCTGCAGTATCTCCTCTGATATTTCTTCCTTCAGGAAATCATCCAGGTCCTGCAGAATTCCCGGCACTGCGATGGCGAAATTCTCATCCGAACACCCCATTTCAAAGTAAAATCTCGCCTGCCCCAGCCGCGGGTGCATCCGTGCCCACATCCGGTAAGCCATCCCTTTGTCATAGATGTACTTGAAGAACAGCCGCGTGTTCAGTATCCTCTGAGCAACCCTCA
>CBDUWK010000187.1:0-5232 GCA_965370905.1 uncultured bacterium
ATACGAAGCCCCAAAGTGATTTCCTTACTTCCTGATGTGCTCTTGATTTCATCTTTAAGACAGAGAAACCCCCTGCTTCTCAACCATTCGTTTAAATGCCAAACTCCTTCAACCGGCCCGAACCCGTGGTCGGAAAGCAGGATGACACGTGCATCTTTCCTCGCCCATTCCAGCATCTTTCCTAAATATTGATCGATACTGGAAAAATATTTTTCGACGCGGGGAAGGTATCCGTGCTTATCATTTCCTGATAAAGTGTCCCAGAAGAAATGTTGCATTTCATCCACGTCTCGCGCCACGACAAAGCAAATTTCCGGTTTCCCATATTCCAGCAGGTATTCTGTCATCCTTTCGAAAACGCGTTGCGCTGCTTCCATCTGATCAAGAATAACGTAGCGGTTGCCATCTCCAACTTCCCAAGAACGGCAGGCAGAATGCCTCAGGACGAGTGGATTCAGGCGGCGGGCTAAATCTTCAGGGTATGTGAAAGCAGATTCATCGTCAGGTGTTGGCAGTCCGGAAACCATCTGGCCGTTAATCTGCCAGGGCGGATAGGTCATTGGGATTTTAAGCGCAAGAACCTGGCCTGCTTCACCCATAAGGTCCAGAATTGTAGGACGAGGATACCAGGAAGCATTTACTGCCGTTCGGCCTTTCCCCTGAGGATGCCATGCCAGGAAATCTAACACACCGTGTTTCTCAGGTGATAAGCCGGTTAAAATCGACGACCATGCCGCTGCCGAGTTCACCGGAACAACCGATCGCAGCTCACCCCAGGCGCCATTCTCCTGCAGTTCAGCCAGGTATGGCATAACTCCGCGATCAACTAAGGGCTGTAAAACGTCCCAGGTCCCTCCATCTATACCGAATATGAGGGTCTTTCTTTTGGAGGGTAGGTTTTTGTCGGTCATGGTCCTGCCCAAGTTACAGGTTCAGTGAGAGGAGGATTGAAGACCACAGGGCCTATCGGGTTGATCGGGGGCGTTACATGATCGCTGCCATCTTTGATTCTATTAGGAATGTTAACAGCGCTTTCGCCGTCCCAATAATTATAAGGTGCGAAAACGGTGTCTGCCTGCAACCCAGCGCCGCCGTAAACATAAAGTATTGTCCAGGGCATGTCTATGAAATTGTTGTATTCAAAAGGATCGGGATAACACTCCCCCACAGTAAAATAGATACCATGCTCATTCTGTCCTCGCAGTTCGTTGTACTGGATCGTGGCAATAAATCCTTCCTCCGCATAAATTCCTATATTGCCACCCTCGATCAGGTTATAGGTTATAGAAGGTTCTGTGTGCCAGTCAGAAAAAATACCTATTTGACAATCGAGAAGCACATTATGGTTAATGTTGGCCACGCTGGAATCGTTAACCACGATCCCCTGTCCTAACATTCGTAGTATGAGGTTGTTCGCAAATTCCGGACCTGAAAGACGTGACGTTATTCCAGTGTATCCATCGACTATGATAGAGTGGCGTACGCTGCCGTTCGCATCGGCTTCAAAATACACCCCAAAATCGCTGGCATCTCTGATCAGACATTCACTGATTTCTGCTGTTCCTTCCCTGATTTCGATGGCTGTGGAAGTGTTGTGGATAGCAGCTCCTACTATTTCACAAGGGCCTGAATCAGGCTTGATGATAATACCACCCCATTCATCATCATTGGCGTTTTCGGTTTCGATAAGGCGAAATACCGCCGGATTCGCCGGCGTACCATCAACTCTCAGGCTACCAAAAACCTCTATTGCACACCTATCTTCGAACAATACCAAAGCACCCCCCTCAATGGTCAGGGTGTAGCCGATAAGAATTATCAGGTCGTCGGTAATGTGATATACTTCCCCGTCGTACCAGGTAACGTTCTCCGCAACGTACCCGTTGATATCATGCAACGGAGATAGTGGGAGGGTTCCAATATTTAAATTACTACTAAGGTAGGTGTATGCCGGAGAAGGACAAGCAAAATCCTGGAAAACAGCATCCACAATATACGAACCGCTATTTAAGCCGTCAAATCGGAATTCTCCCTCTGCGTTTGGATTGGTTATATCAATGGGATTAAAAGCTACCGGGTCGAAAAGCATTCCTGAATATTGGGAGAATCCCACGTTGGGATAAGTATTGAGGGTCTGTATGATTTGCGCATCTTCGGGAGCTTCGAATATCCTCACGGTAACAAGCGAGGGATCCCCTCCGCCTTCGATTAAAACAGTACCATTCAATTCCACAGTTGAGTCTTCAGGTTCTGTAACCGTTTCACCGCAGCCTGAGATAATGAGGAGATATGTTAAAACGAAGCATATAGAGAACAGGGTAATTCTGCCCGACATTCTGGTACGCCTTTCGCAAAACTTAAATTGATTATTTTGCTGCAGTTTTTGTGATCTTTTCCAATATTTTCAACATGTTCAGATCAGCGGCAGAATAATTTACCTCGACTTGAAATTTATTGCAAGAAAATTCTACCTTTATTTTACCCTTCGGTTTAATTATGCCTACATTTCCTTATGAAAATCGTCCCATTAAAGATCGTATTCCTCCCGATCTATTACCAGAATCTATTTTAACTAAAAGCACTTTGAATTTTACACTATTTCGATTATATTGAATGTCAGCATAATTCATATAAAAACATGAGAATTGTTACCCTCAAGGATACCATATGCCAGATACAGTATCGACCAGTACTCGAACGGAAATTTTACTCGGGAACGTAGCTATTGCCCGTGGCCTCGTAGAATCCGGCTGTCATGTTGCAGCTTCTTATCCAGGTACTCCCTCTTCTGAAATCCTACCCGGAATAGTCCGCTTTAAAAAGGAAGAAAATCTCTCCATATACACAGAATGGTCCACCAATGAGAAAGTGGCTTTTGAAACGGCGTTAGCCGCTTCCTGGTGCGGTAAACGCGCCGCCTGTTCAATGAAAATGGTCGGTTTGAACGTCGCAGCCGATCCTCTAATGTCTGCAGCCTACACGGGCGTTGTGGGTGGTTTCCTGGTAATTGTCGCTGACGATCCCGGACCGCATTCCTCGCAAACGGAACAGGACACCCGTATGTTCGCCCACTTCGCGAAAGTACCCTGCCTGGATCCTGCGGATCCGGAAGAAGCCAGGCGCATGGTAAAAATAGGCTTTGAACTGTCAGAAGAATTCCGCATACCGGTGATACTCCGTCCGGCTATTCGAGTCTGCCACGCTAAACAACCCATAGAATTCCTGCCTGTTCAGCGCCTCGATCGCCCTGCTAAATTCGTAAAAGAACAATCACGCTGGGCTGCTACTCCCCGCTTCCGTTTGATTCTTCATCACGAGCTGAACGATAAATTGGCGAAAATCACCGAAAAGTTCGAGTCCTCAGAAGAGCTCAATCCGATCCTTTTCGATGATACTGAGAGTGAATTTGGCATCGTCGCCTCCGGGGTTCCGTGGGCGAACGCTATGGACATACTTGCGAATTGGGGGGTGAGCATCCCCACAATGAAGATCGACACGCCTTTCCCTCTCCCTGAAAAGAGGGTATCGAATTTCATAAAAAGGTTCAGAAAAATTCTGATTTTGGAAGAGACGGATTACACCATCGAGATGCAGATTCACGACAAAAGCCGCATTACCGGCAGGATGGACGGATTTGTGCCGAATGCAGGTGAACTTGTCCCTGAAGTTATTGAATCCATACTGGCGCGATTTCTGGGAAGATCTGTTTCTAACGAAGAAGACCTGAACGCCGCTATAGCAGAGATGGGCAAACCACCGCGTAGACCCACACTCTGTTCCGGATGCCCGCACCGAGCTTCCTTCTACGCTATGAAGCGCGCTTTCCCCAAAGCTATCTTTCCCTCGGATATCGGTTGTTATACCCTGGGAACTAACCTGGACGCTGTTGACACCTGTGTGGACATGGGAGGTGCAATAACCATGGCACATGGTCTGGCAGTAGCACACGCACAAGACAATATAAAACAACCGATTATCGCCACCATCGGTGATTCTACTTTCTACCATGCCGGGCTGGCTCCACTGCTCAATTCAGTCTACAACGATGCCCGGTACGTGCTCCTTATTCTCGATAATGAAATCACTGCCATGACCGGATTCCAGCCAACTCCCGGTTCCGGGATACTTGCCGATGGCGCAGAAGGACGCAAAATACCTCTTGAGGATGCCGTGCGCGGTTGCGGAGTTGAATATCTAAAAGTGTTAAATCCGTATGAGGTGGAAAATCTAATAAAAGAGATTCGCGCGGCAGTTGCCTACACGAGACAGGAGGACGGTGGGTTGGCGGTAATTATAGCCCGTTTCCCCTGCGTTCTGCGAGACCCATCTATACTGAAAGAGAACCAGATTCATCTAACAATCACTGATGAATGCAATGGTTGTATGCTCTGCGTTGACCGCTTTGAATGCCCCTCCATAATCAAGGACGAGAGCGGAGAAAAAGTGTACATCGATCGTAAAACCTGCGTCAATTGCGGCGTCTGCGTGGTCTCCTGTTATCGTGGTGCCATCGTGCCTGATCCAGACCTATAGGGAATTTTTCTCCCGATCCCAACAGCTAAATCATATAGCCTAATCTGAGGCGTTTTCTGTCTTGACTTTGGTCAATCCAATAAATACATTGGCAGAAGCGCCTCATTTGTTTTGTATGTATTGACTCGATTGCGAAAAAGGAGGTTGATTCTTGGTGGCTTCAAAGAAAGATGCGAAAAATGGGAAAAAGTATTCCGGTATGAGCTTACTGATCGCTGATGATGAGGAACAGATACTCAAAGTTCTTAAAACGATCGGGGAAATGCTGGGGTTTAAAGTTATTACTGCAAAGGATGGACAGGAAGCATTAAAAGTTTTTTAGAAAAAGAAACCGGACATGGTAATAAGTGACATTTACATGCCCTATATAAATGGCCTATTCCTGTTGTTGAAAATTAAAGAAGCTCGTGCGGATTGTCCCGTGCTATTGATGACCGGTTATAAACACTATAAACAACTCATCGTAAAGGATGAACTATGGCCTGATGGTTTCATCGAAAAACCCTTTTCCGTCGACGATATGTGTGAAAAGATCGAAAAAGCCGTCACATCTCATGGATAGAGAAATCAATTCCAAGATATCAATCGACTATGAATTATCAGTTAAATGGGAATAATATCACCGAGTTCAAATCTTACTGACAGATGCCTATTTTGAAACTCTATTTTTCTTGACTTGATTTCCCTTGATAATTATAT
>CBDUWK010000188.1:0-5225 GCA_965370905.1 uncultured bacterium
TATTACTTGAACGTTACCTTTTCCACCTCTTCCCATGCTACGTACTCGTTATCTTTCTTTCCCATGAAGATGATAATGCCGTCATGATCACCACTCACGTCGTGAGAATCTTCCAACCGCAGTTTCTCACCATTTTTCAATTCGACGATACTGGAATGGCGGCCTTTGGGTGTGATCGACTTTATCATATTGAAGGGAATGTTAAATTCCATGTCATCCAGGTTGCCGTTCAGCATCTCATAGCCTTCGGATTCATCTAAATCATACACGATCTCACCTTCGAACACGCCGCCGTCCAGGGGGAAGATGCTTACGGTGTAACCGTAAATGCCGATTATAACAGTGACGGTGTTGTCACCATGGATGAGACGTTTCTGTAGGCGGAAACACACGACCAATCTGATGAGAACCCACAGTACGGCGATTATCCTGCAGGTGTAGGTGCGGGTATTTCCCTCTGGCCTACCGGATCAGGACCTTTTCTCACGATTTCCAGACAGGAATTGGACGACATCGGCGGTAACGAAAACGGCGCTGCTGACCCGGGTGAAACTGTTTCGGTGGTGCTGACTATGACCAACGTCGGCAGCGGTGAGGCGACGAATATCGTGGAAACGCTGTCGACCACCGATCCATAGCTGATAACGGAATGGTTGAGATAGCATAAACAAGAATCATTCTGCCTAAGAATTCCGGGTGGTGCATTTGCGTAGCCTCACGAATGTTCGTTTCAAGATGTTTTGTCGAGTTTCCTATCAAAGCGATAAACAATTGAAATTAACAATAAAAACGAGAAAAGTCAAGTGTTAAGATGAAAAGCGAGATGGTTAACAACCGGGCATAACAGGTGTCAATCCTCACAACAGTATGTAAGTGATTAATTTATAATAATCTATGAAAAGATATAGAGATATCGGTGTCAGGATGTTCATCGGTTCAGGATATGCAAAAAGGGAGAAATCTTAAATATATTCATAAGATATATAATATCAATATGTTACGCATTAGAATATTTTTTGGCATCTGTATTGCGTTACCTCGGGCAAACAAACAAAGCGAACAGGATGACAACCTAATAAGAGGAGGACAAAATGAAGCGCCTCATAGCAGTAATCATGGTTCTGTTACTTTACGTTAGTGGAATATTGGCAAATGGCCCAGTCCCTGGAGGTGAAGCTGCACCGGTTCCTGCTGAAATTACAGGAACGGTAAAAGACGGCGCTACGGGGATGGAAGGAATTTCTATTACACTCATAGGGCCTACTCCAGGCACTACGCTCACAGCAAAGGACGGCTCCTATTCTTTCATCTATCTGGAAGCAGGTGAATATATCATAGAAGTAAGTGTGCCCGCAGGTTATGACATTAAACAGAATCAGATCCCGCTATCCCTTTATTGGGGTGATGAGATCACAGTGGACTTTACATTGACGGCTTTGCCGGGCACAATAGTAGTAAACATTACTCCCGCATTTACGGGTGTCACCGTTTATGTATCCTCGCTAAGTGATTACTATTCCATGCTTACCGAAAACGGTTCTTGTGCTTTCACCGAAAACGGTTCTTGTGCTTTCATTAACATTGCTGCGGGTGGTGGAACTGACTATGCAGTAGGCCTCATCCTGCCGCTGGGTTTTAGCGTCAATATGGAGGAGGTTAACGTCACGTTAGTCGGCGGTACGACCGAAACTGTGCTTTTCAATCTGGATGCAATCGTCACGTCCAATCAAGCTCGTTCCAAGGGCTATTGGAAACATCAGGTGAATGTGATTGTATCAGGGAATGGCAATGCTGAATATGGTGAGATTGAAATGCTAGGTTTCGTAGCAGACATCTTCAGTTACTTCTACGGGAATCCTATGAATACGATTGCAGTGCCGGGAGTTACCTATGTAGATGACCCTCCTGAAAGAGCTCTGAATATTGGTGATCTTGAATATATGCTGACCATCAACCAGAACGGCAGTACGATGAACGAGCGCGCTAAACAGCAGTACTTGGCACTGCTTCTGAATGTTGTATCTCTGAAACTACCACAAGGAATCCCAGCCACAGAAGACGGGGCTACGGTAGCGCAGGCAATACTCCACATCAACAACCTGCTGGAAGTGGATGATGAGCTTGCCAAAGACATCGCTGAGACTCTAAATCAAGGTGAGTTGGTTGCCGCAGGCATTTTCCCCTCTGGCTTACCCAATATTATTTTTGTGGATGAGTTGCAGGAAGTCCTCCTACTGCCTTGCACATTCAGCTTCAACTCACCTGCACCCAACCCCTTCAACCCGACCACTACCTTCAGTTTTACACTGTCAGAAACATCGAATGTCACTTTGGCTGTGTACGACATCAACGGACGTCTGGTCTCGACGCTGGTCGATGGGCACAGAAATGCAGGGTCATACGTGATTGTTTTCGATGGAGCGGGATTGGCATCAGGCGTCTATGTGTATCATCTGGATGCTGGCGAAAATCAAATCACCGGAAAAATGGTGCTGATGAAATAAACTACTTTAATAGATGCAATATATAAAAGGGCTGATCCTCTATAGATCAGCCCTTGTTGATAAGGTGAAACGCAGAAATTTTACCCTCCTGATCAGCAGGTCAGGCGCCTGATTCACCGCCATCCACCACCGATCCCCCTATTACTTGAACATTACCTTTTCTACTTCTTTCCATGCTACATACTCGTTATCTTTCTTTCCCATGAAGATTATAATGCCGTCGTGATCACCACTCACGTCGTGAGAATCTTCCAAACGCAGCTTCTCACCGTTTCTCAATTCGACGATACTGGAATGACGGCCCTTGGGTGTGATCGACTTTATCATATTGAAGGGAATGTTAAATTCCATATCATCCCGGTAGCCGTTCAGCATCTCATATTCTTCGGATTCATCTAAATCATACACGATCTCACCTTCAAACACGCCGCCGTCCAGGGTCTGAACAGTTCCTTCGAGTTTTTTCCCGGGCTTATAGGAATCGTATGAATTCCCTGTAGAGCCGTCGTCGTCATCGTAGATCACTTCCTTGAATTCACTCCACTGTACCTCGATTTTCCCGTAGCGGTCGTCCTGGAAGTAGATGCCACGATTTTCGTCGTTGACGTCGTTGGTGCCGCGCAGATCCAATTCGCGCCCATCTTTCAGCGTTACCTGGCAGGAGCGGCGATTGAGCCGCTTGATCGAACGGATGTTGCCGAACTCGATCTCCATGTCACTGTGTTTAGTTTCGCCGTCTAATATGTCAGTGGAAACGCACTCTTCCGCATCCCACATAATGTACCCTTCAAATTCCTTCTCGTAGATGATGAGTTTTCCCTTAAGCCGGTATCCGGGGGCTTTGGCAGTTTTTGGTGTCGGCATAAACTCGATTTTCTTAATATTATCCCACTTCAGGCTGATCTTTCCAAGGCTCTCGTCTATCATCCTGATTTTAACGTCAAGATCTCCTCCGTCTTCCACATCGAATTCAGTGCCATTCTTCATAATTATAGTCGATCTATTATGACGGCGGTTGAGGATAATCTGGATATTGCCGAATTGTGTCAGAAAGAGATGATCCGTGTATCCGTGCTTAAGTACCTTGATGCCAAAGATCCTGATATTGCTTTCTCTATCGCCCCTGCCGTGCTTGGGCGCGTACCTCACCCAGGGATTGTCTTCCTTGCTGGCGTTGAAAAGGTCATCCCAGAAAACTTCTTGCTTCCCCCAGCGCATAGTGCCCTTGTAAGTATCACCATCTCTGGTAGTTATTTCGCCGTATATGAAACCCTGATTATTGGCGCTTTCAGCGACGTTCAGGACGCCGCTAATCGAGAGCATCAGGCCTATTAGGGTTATGCTTCTCAGTTGCATAGTTACCTCATTGGTATATCTTGTTAGAATTTATAGGTTCCACTCTCTTCATCGAAATCAGCTTGTTCCAGTAGATCATGCTGTTCGTTCTTTTCCAATTCCAGATTATCCAGTGGTTCGATGCTTCCTTCCCACCCGCTACCGGTAAGCGTATGTAAGAGAAGGTACATTCTCTTGTGATACACGGGGTCTGCCGTGAGTAGTTCGCGCGTGAGAGACAGGAATTGAGCATCATTCATATCACCACGATTGCTGGCCAGAACAATGGGATCTCCTGCTTTCATCATGGGGATGACATTTTTACGGCTCTGGTATCCCAGAGTGAAGCTAACAGCCAGAACAGCCGCGATGCTGACGGCTTTGATAATATGTGACCGCAGCTTAATCATGTGTGCCTTTCTCCCCGGTGAAGTCTCCTCTGAAATTTTTCCCCAGACTACTTCCGGAACGGGTTTGCGCACAGTTGCCTCGCCTATCCTTTCATCGAGTTGCTGGAACGCTTCGAACTGTGCCAGGCATGATTGGCACTGTGCTAAATGCTTGATCGTCTCCGTGAGTTCTAGGCCATGAAGTTCGCCATCGATCATAGCGGAGACGTTCAGCTGGTATTCTTCACATTTTTTCATGGTATTATCCCTGAAATTCCTGCAACGCTGCGGCTACTTTTTTGCGCGCTCGAAAAACGTTTATCTTTACCATCGAGGGGAACCACCCGGTCATTTCGCCTATCTCGCTATATGGTAGCTTCTGAATTACACCCAAGGTAAATGCAGTCCGGTAAGATTCGGTAAGACTGGTCAGAGTTTTTCGTAAAAACCCCATAAAATCTTCCCTCACAGTATATTCTTCAGGATTAGGTGATAGCGATACCAGGCTGTTTTCACAGTCAGAAAAATCTGACACAGTATCGGTCTTTCGCCTGTTTTCTTTCTTCTTGGAATCTAAAAACAGATTTCTCGATATCGTCAACAGCCAGGAGCCAATTTTATCTGGCTCACGCAGAGAGGATTGTGATCTCATTGCCTTAATGAAAGTTTCCTGGAGCAGATCCTCAGCTTCAGGCCGGGATCCAGACAGGTTTAATAAATAGTTGTAAACTCCGGGAGAATGACTTCGATAAATTGATTCCCAGTCCATAAAATAAGCTATTAATAAAATTGGTACCGTTAATGCGAGGAGCAATCTAAGTTGGAAACGGCATCTTCTGATTAATAGACGCCCTCATCATCCAGTTAGTTACAGGCGCATAGAGTTTTTTGTTGCGTTTCTATCTGTATCGCAAACAACAAAAGCCGCATATGCAATCTGCGGCTTGATTTAGTACGCCCTAAGGGATTCGAACCCCCAACCTTCTGGTCCGTAGCC
>CBDUWK010000189.1:0-5222 GCA_965370905.1 uncultured bacterium
CGTACGCATCTCTACATTCGACAATTTTCTCCATTCCTTTTCTGGTCAAACCCTTGATCTGCATCAATCCCACCCGAATCCATTTATCCTTTCCCCGGTAACGGATCCGGCTCTTATTGATGTCAGGCCTGAGAATTTCCAGTCCCATGCGCCGCGCTTCCGAAATATATGCAAATGTGGAGTAGAAACCCCCTTGATTGGAAATAACTGCAGCTAAGAACTCGGCTGTATAATGTGCCCGCAACCAGGCGCTCTTAAAGCTAACCAGAGCATAAGATGCCGAATGCGGTTTGCAGAACGAATAACCTGAAAAGCTCAGTATCATCTCCCAGATAGACTGTATGCTCTTTTTATCGACACCTCGTTCGAGAGCTCCTCGAACGAACTTCTTCTGCAGGTCTGCCAATCTCTTCTCTTTGTGCTTCTTCGACAGAATCTTGCGCAGCTCATCCGCTTCGCTGGCGTCAAAACCGGCCAACTGCATGGCCACCTTAGATACGTCCTCCTGGTAAACCATAATTCCGAACGTCTCCTTAAACAAATCTCCCAACAGGGGATGCAAAGGTTCATATGGTTCCCCTTTCAATCTCTTCAAATAGTCGTGGATATAGGGATTTGCCGCCGGTCTGATTATGGAGCTGTGAATAACTAAATGTTCGAAATCGCCAACTTGAGCCTTCTTCTGCAGAAGTCTCGTCGCCGGTGATTCCACATAGAAAACACCCATCGTATTCCCTTGCGCGATCATCTCTTGAGTCGCCAGATCGTCGATGGGATTCCACCTGGTGTAGTCAATTCGCAAACCGTGATTTTCTGCAACCATCTCGAGCGCGTCGCGGATCACGGCTAATGAGCGGTTGCCTAATAAGTCGATCTTCACCAGCCCTGCGTCTTCAGCCTGATCCTTCTCCCAATGAATGATGTTTACCGCCTTCACCGCGCGCTGAACTGGCACATGGTTAGAGATTTGATCCGGCACGATAACCACACCGCCGCAATGCACCGAGAGGTGTCGGGGAATACCTTCCAGTTGTTCAGCTAACTTCAGTATTTCCGGCCAGGGATGCGCAAATTCGTGGTAACGCAGGGAAGGGTGTTTCTCCACCTCTTCGACTAAATTGTAATAATATCCTGACAACCGCTTTGTAACCGCGGTAATTTCGGCTTCCGGCAGACCGAAAACCTTGGCTGCCTCATGGATTCCTGCTTTTTTCTTGAACGTTACATGATTGGAAATCATGGCAGTTCTCTCCTGCCCGTACTTGTTGAAGACGTATTCGAGAATTTCGTCCCTTTCATCCCAGGCGAAGTCCACGTCTATGTCAGGTGGATCCTTCCTGCCTGGATTCAAAAAACGCTCGAAGTAGAGATTGTGGCGAATCGGATCGACATGTGTAATTTCCAGGCAGTACGAAACGATACTTGCCGCCGCTGATCCTCTTCCGCAGGTGCGCGGCGATTGTTTTATTATGTCCTGAACGACCAGAAAAATTGATGAGAAGTCCTTTTCCTTGATCAACGCCAGCTCGTGTTCAAGGCGAGATTTAATCTGATCCGTAATTTCTCCATAGCGTTTCTCCGCACCGCGATAAGCTTCCCCGCGCAGGTATTCAAAGGTATCCTCATGATCCAGATTGTCGTATTGTGGAAATACGAGATCGAAGGAGGGCGCATAATCGCATTTTTCCGCGATTCTCAAGGTGTTTTCGATAGCTTCTGAACAAAAGAAGAAATATTCTTCCATCTGCTGATCTGTCTTCAAGTAGAATTCAGGCGATTCTACCTCGTTTTCTTCTAAACGTGAGAATGTAGTATTCAGGTCGATTGCCCGCAACAACCTATGCAGATCATAATCTTGTTGCCTGATAAAATGCACCCGGCTTGTCGCTACCGGTGGAATACCTATTTTCTGCGATAAGGCTAAGGTCTCGTGTCCTTTTCGTCCGGGGACCAACTCAGCGTACAGCTCATCGGTTTTCCTATACAGTTTTTCCAATAGATCTCTTACTGCAGTAATTATTACCAATCCACCCGATCGCTCTCGCAGAGAATTGGCTAAATCGAAATCCTCATCGAGATGGCGATCCGACAGTATCTGGCAGAGATTTTCAAAGCCATTTCGATTCTTTACCAGTGCAATGGCACGCTCCTTCTCCGTGCGAATCTCTGCGCCGATAATTGGTTTAAGACCATGATCCTTTGCTGCTTCGAGAAAAAGCACCAGACCGTAGAGACCATTGGTATCCGTCAGGGCAATAGTGTCCATTCCCATCGCCTTGACAGCCTGACAGAGTTCTTCCGGCGAGGCGGTTCCCCGCAGGAGAGAATAGTGTGAATGTAGATTTAGGTGTATGAACATGGTTAGTTATGATATCAGCAAGAGGTTATCACAAATCCCAATTTGTCATTCTGAATCCGTCAGTTGACGGATGAAGAATCTCTTGTTTATACCGGTTTGCAGAAGTAATTTCCAAATGGCAGGGCTTGTCACTCCGGCTTGTCCGGAGTCTGACAAGCCGTCAGATTCCCGACGCATCCCGATGAATCGGAATTTGCGGGAATGACGGCTAACCTGCTTTAAGGTACCAAATATCGGAAATTACTTTCAAGCATCACTATAACATGAGTTTATGATTTTCTATAGAGACTCTTCGTTTCGCTCAGAGTGACACTTTTAGGATAACTTCTGTCACTACCCCACCCGCGCATACTGCACCGCACCACTTCCAAATCGTCCCCGCAAAAGGTCAACTGCGCTGGTGAGCTGAATCTCTTTGGCGCTCTTCTGATCATCGAATAATCCTAACTGAGCAGTTGCATCTGCGGCGAAATCTTCAAAGCGCACCTCGATAGCTCTGACTCTTATGCGCCGAGTCAGAATCTGAAGAAGCAATCCTTGAGCTTCAACACGCCATCCGGAAAGCTGATTGGCGTGTCTCCTTAGTCTTCGTATACCTCTGGAGGTCTTTAAATCTGCGTAGAGCAAATCGATCTGCAGTTTGCGCGCAGAACGCCCCTGACGACGTATTTCAGTAAGACACTCCTCGATTAAACCAGAGAGTTCGGTTTTGAGTATTGCGATATCGTTGCTGTCTTCTGCCAATTCCATTCGACGGGATACATGTGGGACTGAAGCAGGCGGCAGTACCGGGCTGTAATCTTCTCCCCGCGCCTGCCTGCAGATGATCAATCCCTTTCGTCCCAATGCAAGCTCGAGATGAACCGGTGATACGTCCGTTAACTGTCTGATTACACGGAAGTTCAATTCACACAATTTTGTATAAGTCTGGCGATCGACTGCGGGGAGCATCTGCACTTTTAGCGGAGCCAGGAAGGGTTGTTCGTTCCCTGCCTGGACTTCAACAAATTCGCATGGTGGTGATTTCTGCCCTGCTACCCCGCTGACCAGCTTGTTAATCGCCAATCCGGCGGAGGGCGCCAGACGCAATTCTGCGCGGATTTCGCGTTCTGCGCGGATGGCAATGTCGCCGGCGCTCCCGAATAGCCGAGCCGTCGAGGTTACGTCCATATAGGCTGTACCACCACTGCTCGGTTCTATGAATGGAGTATAACGATTCAATACCTTGAGGATAGCTGCCTCAGCTCTGGCGTAGAGTGGTGGATTGGGCAGAAGAACGCCCAGATCACGGCATAGTTTCACCGCCTTGTTGAGTCTCATACCCACTCGAATTCCCGCCTCCCTTGCTTCATTCGAAACAACCTGTACCAAAGCTCGTGAAGAATCGGGCGGAGCAACCACTAACGGCCTGTCGATTAAAACCGGTCTGCATGCTCTCTCAACGGCGATACAGAAAGTCGGAATCTGCACTGAGACTATCGAACGTTCCATTATCCCCCTATTACGATTGCGTAATCGGAGTCTGCCTGACCCTTTGGAATCCCTGACCCCAATAAATTTATGTGCATTTATAATATAGTGTACAAATGTTCACTTGTCAAGAGAGAACTTGTTTTTTTTGAAATTTATGGATATCAGGCACAAGAGCATAACATTGATTTACTTGTGCATCGAATAAATTAGAACTTGATACTTTCAAAAACTGTTGCTATATTTTATAAATACCCTGTGGGCAGACCGAAAAAGTAACACTTCCAGGAGCGCGGCCATGAAAAAATTCCTGCCATTCACTCTCATCATCTTGTTGTCGACTGTCGTCATCGCCCAGGCATCGATCTGGTTCGATGGCGCCTTTTCTGAGGCAACAGCATTGGCTCAAAAGGAGACCAAATTAATTCTGATTGACTTTTCTTCCGACTTTTGAAGCGAGTGCCAATTGCTGGACGAGCAATTCTTCAATAATGGAAATCTTCAAACCTATTTTCAGGAGAATTATATAGTTATTCACGCTGTTCGTGAAAGGAATTTAGCGCATAAAGAAACCCCGCGCGATGAACTCTTCGATAATTTTGACGTCGGAGTTACACCTACCATCCTGGTAGCGACAACGGATGGAACCGAGATAGACCGGTTGGTAGGCTATGATTCACCGCCTGAGGAATTTAAAGAACGCCTGGAGGGGCAGTACAGAAGCGAGAACTCTCTCTTTAATTTGCGAGAAATGTACAGTAAGCGCCCAGATGATGTGGTCGTTCTGGCCAAATTAGCCATAAAGTGTCAATCCAATTACCAGTTCGATAAGATGGCGGAATTTGGTGCAAAAGTTCTGACAAATCCCGCAGCGGCAAAGAGAGAAACCCTAACTTATGATGACGAGCAAAACGTATCCGTCTATGAATACGCCAGGCTAACCTCAATTTACACCGATCCCCAGAACGTAATATCCTTCGTTGCAGAATTCCCTCAAAGTGAACTGAGACAGACAGCATTCTATTACTTGAGCAGAATGGCACGGAATCCTGAGCACCAGGAAAGTGTCGAAAAAGCCTACGAGGAACTTTTCAAGAAATATCCTGAAGATCCATCTCTGCTGCAACCCTATATAATCAATAGCGCCCGTTCCGAAACTAACCTCAAGCGCGCCCTAAAACTGGTAGAAGTGCTGTATCGCAATGATCCGAAAATCAGTGACAACCGGCTGGCACAATCTTATGCCAAGCTGTTGATTATGGAAGATCAGGATGAAAAAGCTCTGCGAGTATATGGTGAGGAGTATGCAGAAAAATTAGAGAAGGGAAGTGATGCCGATGCCCTTAACGGTTACGCCTGGTTCTGGGCTATGGAAGAGATGAACCTGAAGAGC
>CBDUWK010000190.1:0-5206 GCA_965370905.1 uncultured bacterium
ACCAACGAAGATCTGGATGGTGACGGTCGTTTTGATATGGGTGAGAGGATTTATATCACCGACGGCGATGGCTGTGTTTACTACGACACCTATATAAACGGCGATGGCATTATACAATACACGGAAGATCTGAATTTAAACGGTGAGTTCAACTACGAAGTTAGATATGATGAATTTGGCAATGAAATCTGGGGTTGGGACGTCGGATTGGATGGGTTAGGTTTTGGAGACGAGGGATATAACGGTCCGGACCCCGATGGCACCGAGAACAATGGGATTGTGGATACTGAAGACATTGATGGCGATGGTTTCTTCGACAATACGCCCGAAGACTTAAATGGTAACTTTATCTGGGATTACCTATATTACGGTCCCGACCATGATCTCTATACCGACGAAAATCGTAATGGTTATGTGGATGCATCTGAAATTGGCTCAGATCAATCGCTGTGGATTCCCATGACGGAATTGCCCATGTTCGGTGTGGGCGAAAAGGACAGTGACGGATTCTTCATCTATGGACTGGGAAATACTTACAATCGTGATCGCTGGCATGAAGATGAGAAATTTACCTATAACACTCAGTTCCACATGACCAGCCAGATAAATCCCAATCACCAACTGAAATGGGGAGTAGAAGGAAGCTTCTTCGACATTTCGGTGTATGATGTGGATGCTGCTTCCGGCGGAAATATCTACGGTGAAGATTATACGGTGCGGCCGCGTTCATATGCAGCGTATGTTCAGGATAAAATGGAGTTTGAGGGGTTGATCGTTAACGCGGGTTTACGCTTCGATTATTTCGACGCGAATCACGGCAACTATCCAACGGACATTACTGATCCGGTTACTGATATCACTGTAGGAGGCGAGATAAAGAATCCGACGACGGTTGATGCCAAATATGCCTGGTCACCGCGTCTCGGTGTATCTCATCCCATTACGGATCGTGACGTACTCTATTTCAACTACGGACGCTACTTCCAGGTGCCGCGCTTCGATTATCTGTTCACGAATATGACATACCAGCTAACTGGTGCATTTCCCATCATCGGCAACGCCAACCTTGAACCTGAACAAACTACTTCCTACGAATTAGGTGTTAAACATCAGTTCGCTAACGATTTGGTTCTAAATGTGACCGGATTCTTTAAAGATATCACCGGACTTACGAACAACCGCCAGATTTACTACTCGGCGTCGAACTGGTACGGTCTATATGACAACACAGACTACGGTAACGTGCGTGGATTTGAAGTCACTGTGATCCGCCCTCGTCATCGATATTTATCGGGAACGGCAACATATACGTACTCTTTCGCGCGAGGAAAGAATTCATCACCCACGGCGGATTACGTAACGGTATGGGCGAACAACAACGTTCCCACTACAGAGACTTACCTGGACTGGGATCAGCGCCATACTTTGTCGGCAAATGTCGATTTGAGATCATTGGATAACCAATTATTCTTTGGTATCCCTTATACCGATAACCTCGGTTTCAATTTCATCGTTCAGTACGGTAGTGGCATGCCCTGGACGCCGCCGGCTAGAGATCAGGATGCCTGGAAGTTTGAGAATACAGAGAGAATGCCTAATACACTGACCGTAGATCTGATCGCTGATAAAGGCTTCCGCTGGAAGCGATATTACACCAAATTCTTTGTGGAAGTGCGTAACTTGTTCAACAAAACGAATATTCTCGATCTCGAAGACGAAGAATGGTATGCCCTGCAAGTTGACGATGATGGTAATAGGATATATGATGCAGACGGGCCCTATGATGATCCATCAGTATATGGCCCGCAGAGATTTATAAGAGTGGGCGCCAAAGTTGAATTCTAATCCATGTGAAAGATAAACGAACTATATCCATTGACTGCAAATAATATGGAGAATAAAATGAATCGCTGGGCTGTATTTATTCTCGGTGTTCTAATCGTCACTTCAGTCACTATAGCTAGAGACTCCTTAGATGGTGGCAAGATTGGCCCAGTCCGAGAAGTTTCGGGCGATCCTAACCAAGACGAAAACCTCGTAATGGACGTAAGCAACATCTGGACGGCCATTTCCAACTTCGGTAGGTATGGAGATCCAGATGCAAATCTTCCTTCTGCACAGTGGCCGGGCGGTTCCGATAACGATTACATCTGGGAAGGACGATTCTGGGTGGGAGCACTGGTTCAAGGCAAGAAGAGAGCATCCCATGCAGATTACGGCGATTACGAATTTCACGCTTCGGATAATGATCCGTCATTCCTGGGCACAGGTAAGTCAATCCAGGATTCCTACGTGGCGTTCGATGATTTCTTATCTACTGGTACTCATGAACCCCTGGGAATCGAAGTATGGCAGCGCTGTCTTTCATGGTCGATGCCTGCATATAATGAATTCATTGTAATTGAATCTGAAATTGTGAATACCGGACTAATAGGACAGCTATCCAACTTCTACGCATCCTGGGTATTCGACAACGACGTTGCCAGCCTTGACGCGACCGAACCTCACATCGACGATAACTGCGATTATGATGGTTGGGATGGCCCGGATTCAAATACGGATTTGCTAGACTTTGTCGATCCATTGGATTTGGATAACGATGGGTTGGATGGCTACGACGAATGGGGTATTCCTTTTGGGTGGACGAATCCGGACAATCCGAATCCCGACCCCAGTATGATTGAGCCCGACGGTGTTTATGACGAGTATCAGATTTATCTTGATGAAAACGGTCCGGTTATCCTGGGTCAGACCGGACCATGGGAAGGTCAACCTCTGATCGATCCGATGACCGGTGAAGAACTCCATGGTTGGCTGATCAGCAGGAACATGTCTATCATATATGACGGCGATAATAACGCAGTCCAAGGGAACGATACCGGCGAACGAGGTCTAGCCATTCCTTGCGATGGGTGGACTGGCGGTCGGTTAATTTACACCCCGCACCCGCCTTATTACACTGCCCCTGATGATACCCTGATTCGCCCCTTTGCGCACCAATGGTGGAACTGGAACAGCGATCCGGGTAACGATGACGAAAAGTATGAGTACATGAACGCCACGAACAGCGCCAGTATGGGCTTCCACTTTATCCCCAATCCCCGTGAGATCGGAGCCCCTACTTTCGACTACCGGTGGTTGACGTCATCAGGTCCTTTCTCATTCCCAGCTTATGATACGCTTCGTTTTGTATATGCTTTCTGTATCGGGCAGGGATTGAAGGGACTGCGTAACGCCGCGGACCAGTCTATGGTGGCTTATTATTCAGGATCGTTGAATAGTTCTCCGGCTAATCCTTCGGATTTTGTTTCTGATCTGCATTACGTGCTTCCTGTCCCACCACCTATACCCAACTTAAACTATTCGGGCATGGACGGCGGGATAAACTTAGCGTGGGATAATCATGCCGAATTTTACATTGATCCGTTAATAGGCTATGCTGACTTCGAAGGATATAAGATTTACCGTGCGCCCTATGCTCCGACAGGTTGGGAGATGATCTATGCTTGCGACATTCTTGAAGACAGCCTGGTTTATGTTGTAACGACAGAAGGAGATACTTTAAATCTGGAAGAGCGAACTAATTTAAGTTCACTGCAGCATTCCTTCGTGGATACAGGTGGGGTAACGCCATGGGGTACAGAGTACGAAAGACCGACTAACTATGTGCCCTACTATTATGTTGTGGTTGCTTACGATTCATATAAACCTGAAACAGCCACTACACCGGAATTTCTACCCCAGGAATCGGCGCGCGCCAATTATGTTAAGGATCCGGCAAGCGGCGCACCCATGCCAGTTTACCCAGCTATCTACGCCGGTGAAGAAGAGGGCGGTAGTACCATTACAAACCTCGACGACGTAAAGGTAGTGCCTAATCCGTATCGAGGCACCAACAAATTTGAAGCGAAATATGATGAAACCATCCGTTTCATCAACTTGCCACCTGCCTGCAAGATTACAATTCTCACATTAGCAGGCGATATAGTCCAGACCCTGAATCATACTGACGGAACTGATAGCGAGATGTGGGATCTCCTTTCAAAGAATACGCAGGCAGTAGTTTCAGGGCTCTACCTGTATATAGCTGAAACCAATTCAGATAAGAAAATAGGAAAATTCGTCATCGCAAGGTGATAAGGAAATAAGTCCACCCATCACAGGGACTTGAGTTCCACGATGCGGGAGGAGAGAAGATCATGCTACACAAAGGAATGATGATTATTCTGTTTTTGAGTTTTGTAATATCAGCTCAGGGACAGGAATTTGCCAAGGTCGGAACCATGGGCGGGCAATTTCTGAAGATTGATATGGACGCGCGTTCGGTTTCTATGGGCAGTGCCGGTATGGCGTTTTCCGGTGATGCCGGAGCAGTCTTCGGAAACCCGGCCGGACTCGTTAACATCCAGAGGTCGAGTTTTGTGGCCAGTTACGCTCCCTGGTTCGTGGACATTAACCTTTACGGGGCCTCATTGGCGCATAATTTCGGCCAGATCGGTGTATTTGGTATTCATTTCATTTACCTGGATTCCGGCGAAATGGATGTTACAACGGTTGAAGATCAACAGGGCACTTCTGGCAAAACATTTTCCGTATCCGATTTCGCGCTGGGTGTTTCATACGCCAGGAGGTTGACCGATAAGTTCTCCCTGGGTGGAAACCTGCGCTGGGTCCACGAAGATCTATGGGTATCCGCGACCTCCGTCTTTAGTGTTGACATGGGCTTGATGTATGATACGGGATTTAAGAGTCTGCGATTGGGGATGAACGTCAGGAATTTCGGCAGCAAATTCGTGCTACCGGATTCATACCAGGATTACGAGAACGGAACCCCACTTCCCGAAGAATCGGAATATCTTGATTACGATCTGCCGATTGAATTTGCATTCGGTGTAGCAGCTGATGTCTATAAGACCTTTAGCCAGAGGATTTCCATCGCCATAGACGGAGTACATCCATCTGACAATTTGGAAAGGATCCATTTTGGCGCTGAGTACGCTTATATGGAAACCGGCTTCCTGCGTGCAGGCTATATTCTGCGCCACGATACCGCGGGATTAAATGCCGGCGCGGGAGTAACCATGCCAATGTCTGGCTACAAATTGGGCATTGATTATGCTTTCTCTAATTTCAGCATTTTAGACAACGTGCACCGGTTTACTCTGCGCTTTAGTTTCTAATAGATTGTAAGGATTTCAACACATAA
>CBDUWK010000191.1:0-5201 GCA_965370905.1 uncultured bacterium
GGCAGTCATTTCTCCGGTGGAAAAATCATCAGGGAGGAACTGGCGCGAATCGGGAGGATGTCCGTTCAGGAACGGCGCGTAGCCCTGATATTCTTCTTTACTGCCCTGGCGTGGATACTATCGGATCCGAAAAACTTCGGTTCCTTCACGCTGCCGGGACTAAAAACCTTCTTCCCGGGTATAACCGACAGCACTATCGCCATGGCGGGCGCCTTAGCCATGTTCGTTGTGCCGGCTGGGAGGATTGCAGGCAAGAGATTGCTCAATTGGACTTCAGCAAAGGATATCCCTTGGGGGATTTTATTGCTGTTCGGCGGTGGACTGGCGCTTGCAGATGGATTTAAGAGGACTGGATTAGACGTCTGGATCGGAGATCATCTGGAGCTTTTACAATCCTGTCCGCATCTGTTTATTGTCCTGATTCTCGTCACCCTGGTGATCTTCCTGACCGAAGTTACGTCGAACACCGCGACCACGGCGATGATCTTGCCCATATGCGGTGCACTCGCGGTGACGATGGGTGAGGATCCGTTGCTGTTTATGGTTCCCGCTGCGGTGGCAGCTTCCTGCGCCTTCATGCTGCCGGTGGGAACGCCGCCCAATGCGCTGATATTTGCATCGGGCAAAGTTACTATTCCGCAGATGGCACGCATAGGTATTTGGCTAAATCTTATTGGGATAATTATTATTACATTGATAACTTATTCAATAGCATTGCCGTTGTTGGGGCTGAAGTAGAGAAGTTATGCATCGGGTGAGGACACCCGACGCCACGAAAGTGATTAAATACATCTAGATATATATACGAATATTACCGAAGGTAAGGAAAATGTTCACCACTATCACCGATTTTGAAAAAATCTGGAAGGACGAGTCTGAGTCCGTAAAGAAAATATTCGGTCAACTGACCGATAACTCTTTATCACAGCAGGTTACGGACGATCATCGCACCCTGGGTCGAGTTGCCTGGCATGTAGTAACATCTATTACTGAAATGATGCCACGCACCGGTCTGGAATTGGAAGGTCCGCATTGGGAGTCTCCTGTCCCTGCAACTGCTGAAGAAATTCGTTCGGGATTCGAAACTGCCGCGAATTCCTTATTAGGACAGGTTAAATCGAACTGGACCGATGAGACTTTAAAGGTCGAAGATGACATGTACGGTTTCAAGTGGAAACGTGGCTACACTCTGTTTGTGCTGATCATCCACCAGACGCACCATTTAGGCCAAATGGCGGTCTTGATGCGCCAGGCGGGATTGAAGGTTCCGGGAATTTACGGACCGTCCAAGGAAGAGTGGACGAATTTCGGGATGGAACCACCAAAGGTGTAGAAATCCTACTGTGTTGTCAGGTGTCCCCCCCTGATAGCGATGAATATATACTTTTAACATAGATCAGGAGTAAAATTGGAACAACGCTTACTACTATCCGGAAATGAAGCAGTGGCTAAAGGTGCAAGGGCCGCCGGAGTGCGCTTTGCCTCGGCCTATCCGGGCACCCCTTCGACAGAAATATTGGAAAACATCGCCCGACTACCCGGTATCCACGCGCAGTGGTCGCCCAACGAAAAGGTTGCCTTCGAGGTCGGTATCGGCGCTTCTCTGGGCGGAGCGCGTACTATTGTCTGCATGAAGCACGTGGGTTTGAACGTTGCCGCAGATCCTCTGATGACTTTGTCATACACCGGTGTAGGAGCCGGTTTCGTGCTGGTCTGCGCAGATGATCCGGAGATGCATTCATCGCAAAATGAGCAGGACAACCGTACTTACGCCAAGTTCGCCAAGATCCCCATGCTCGAACCCTCAGACAGCCAGGAATGCTACGATTTTATCGAACATGCTTTAGAGATCAGCGAGAAATTCGATACGCCGGTGTTAATGCGTATGACCACACGCATCTCGCACTCCATGACTGCGGTGCAGATCCGAGAATGGAAGAATGTGGAAGGTGAACAGTTCAAATCCGATATCAACAAGTACGTCATGATGCCCGTCTTCGCCAAACCTCGGCACCAGGTAGTGCTGAAACGTCTTGAAGATCTCAAGCAATTCTCAGAAGAGACCCCACTCAATCACATTGAATGGGGCGATAAAAAAGTGGGTGTGGTAACTGCAGGCGTTTCTTATCAGCACGCCAGGGAAGTTCTTCCCAATGCCAGTTTTTTCAAGTTGGGATTCTCGTACCCTATGCCTCTGAAGAAAATCGCAGATTTCGCCTCGCAGGTAGAAGAATTGCTTGTCGTCGAGGAACTCGAGCCTTTCATTGAAGAAGGGTTGAAGATCGCCGGAATATCCTGCGAAGGTAAAGCGCACTTCCCCATTTACGGTGAACTTAATCCTACCTTGATGCAGAAAGGTTATGAATCTGCCGGTGTTCTGTTGCCTGTCATTGCGGGTGAGACTGAACCAGCGGAAGTGCTGCCTCGCCCTCCGGTTCTCTGTCCGGGCTGTTCACACCGTTCCGTTTTTTATGCGCTAAAGCGCATGGGCGCGCATGTAACCGGTGATATCGGCTGTTATACCCTGGCCGCGCTGCCACCACTAGAAGCAATGCACACCTGTATATGTATGGGCGCGTCCATCGGCATGGCCACGGGTATCAAACAGGTCGATGGTTCTAAACGGCCCGTTTTCGCGGTTATCGGTGACTCCACTTTCCTGCACTCCGGGATTACAGGTTTACTGGATGCCGTTTATAACAAAGCCAATGTCTCCATTATTATTCTGGACAACCGCATCACCGCTATGACTGGTGGTCAGGTGCACCCGGCTACCGGGAAGACGCTCCAGGACGAAGACACCATATCGGTCGATTTCATACAGTTAGCCAAAGCGCTCGGTGTGGAGCAGGTCGAAGAATTCGATCCTTACGACCACGATAACACCAGGAAAGTGTTGAAGGCTGCTGCAAATCGGGAAGGCGTCAACGTCCTGGTTACTACCAGGCCCTGCATGCTTTTCCCAAAGAAATGGAAGGATGAGTCTTACCAAATCGTTGTTGCGGACTGCAACGGCTGTGGAGTATGTCTTAAGATCGGCTGTCCGGCTATTGCAAATTCCGGCGAGATGACAGAGAAGAACCTGGCCATTCCGATCATAGACGAGTCCCTCTGCACCGGCTGCGATCTCTGTGCGGAAATCTGCCCGGTTGACTGTATTTTCCCACTTTCAAAATTAGCTGAGGGGGAAGGAGTTGAAGCATGAACAGTCCAGAAATAAATAATTCTGTGGTTAACGTTTTGATAGTTGGCGTAGGTGGCCAGGGTGTAGTTTTGGCTTCTCAGATTCTATCTGACGTCGCCCTGCAGTCCGGTCTGGACGTTAAGAAGAGCGAAGTCCACGGGATGGCTCAACGAGGCGGGGTGGTCTCTTCGCATATACGATTTGGCCCCAAAGTACACTCGCCTCTTATCCCTAACGGGAAGGCTGACGTTATTCTGGCTTTCGAAAAAGCGGAAGCTCTGCGCTGGGTGCATGAATTGAAAGCGGGTGGCAGTATGATCGTCAACGATCACAAGCAGGTACCGCCCATCGCCGTTGATCCCAAGTACTCCTATCCGGATGATTGCCTCGACCGATTGAAAGACAGAGTTAAAAACATCACGGTCGTAAATGCCGCTGAAATAAGCGAAAAACTGGGTAATCCCCGCCTCGCCAATACGGTCTTGTTGGGAGCGCTTTCGAAAACTCAGAAGATTGCAGAGAGCCTCTGGCGTGAAGTTATCAGCCGCCGCGTCCCGAAAGGAACCACCGAAGCCAATTTGAAAGCTTTTGAAGCGGGAAGAGGACAGTAACTTACTTTTATATTGTGTAGTTCAAGTTGGAGAAGAACCATGAAGTACTTAGGTATCGCACGAACGAAAAAAAGTCAAGTTATTATGCCTGATTCATTCAGGCCTAAGAGTGAGGAGAGTGATTACGAAGCTATTCAGATCGGAGATGATATTCTGCTTATGCCTTCACCAGTTGATAAGAAACGAATAGAACAAATCCTAAAGCTTGCTGAGTACTCTGTAAAAGAACATGAGAAGACACTCAGAGAATTAGCGAAGTGAATTGGATTTCCCTTGAAGAGTTATTGCTCATACATGACTATGTCATTGAAAATACAGGCGGAATAAGAGGCATAGTTAATCCTGGCGGTTTGGAGTCGTCGATGGTAAGACCATTTACTTCACTTGAAGGTCAGGAAGTGTATATCGGTTTGGAACTGAAGGTGGCTGTGCTTATACACAGCATTATCATGTTTCACCCATTTGCCGATGGGAATAAAAGGGTTGCGCTGGTCGCTGCAGATATTTGTTTGCGATTAAATGGAAAAAGAATAATCCCGTCGGAAAGTGTGGAAGACTTTTTTTGGTCGATTGCAAAGGGAGAACAAGATATAGAACAAATTAGAACTTGGATTGAATCAAATATAGAGCGGTGGAGACTTAAATAAAGTTTAATAGTTAGGTTTATTCCTATGTCATCAAACCATTTGGTACTAATCGCTGCGCTTCTGCTCGTGGCGGTATGCGGATCCTTAATCGGATTTCCGTTCTCTGCTTCACTGGGATTCACACTGGCCCTGGGATTGATATTTTACCTCATTCAATCCAGCAGGAAGCGGAAGGAGAGCGGCGAAGACTACTGATTACGTCTGTTGCCCCGACAGGAATTAGCTCTATGGAAAATCCGAGGCACTGTATGGATAGTCATATTTGTACTCACTGCATGGATCTTCGCAGGGATTATTCCAGTTTAATCATGTTGTAAGAAGGATCAATATGTTTAACACCACAACCATTGGCGGGACTTGATTATGGGATACGCATCCAGGGTTATTATATGTTGTTTAGTCTTCCTTCTCGGATCAATCTGGGTTATAGGCTGTAACAGAACTCCGACAGGTGGCGGTCCCGGTGGAACTCCACCACCTGAGGTCTGGAATATCGATCTCACCATTGATCCCGACACAGTATTGTCGGTGACAGGATTGGCAAATGTCCATTGCTTTTTGACCCGCGATGGCGAAGCAACTGATGGCGAACAGATCTATTTTAGATCCTATTCCGCGGATTTTTCAACCTCAGCCTTGACAACGAGTTCCTGGACTGATAGTACCTCTTCGACAGGCACCGATCCGGTAGTGATCTACCGTCCCAACAATTTTGAAGGTGCGATTGATACGATTTATGCCGTCTTCTACGAAACGTAT
>CBDUWK010000192.1:0-5194 GCA_965370905.1 uncultured bacterium
CTTCCCAAAGTACGTAGCCGCTGCCATCGTCATCAGCAGACTTGACGAAGGGGAAGCTGTCCGAAGCCCAGGCTGTCCAGGTGGACATATCACCGATATACCAATCCATCGTATAGTTCCCGGCAGGCCAGCTGGCGGGGATGGGCCAATCCATCCTGGGACGGAAGATGGAAAAACCACCCGGGAAGGTCAGGTTACGGTTGGGAACACCCGGAGGTGTGATCTGCGGTGGAATCTCAATCCAGAGATCGAAATTCTGGGAGGTGAGTTCGTTATTCTGCAGGAAGACGTCGAAATTGACGGCTCCTCCACCCGCCGGTACTGGTGATCCGTAATTGTAGGTCAAGGTTACCGTGAAGTCCGGCGTTGGAGCAGCGCCACCATATATGCGGACACCGGTTCCACTCGTTGGCTCAAACGGGCCTGATCCATTATAGGTTACCTGAACGCCTACAGTCCCATCAATGTTTTCCTTACCGACGGAAGCTTGAGGGAATGGAGTCAAGGTACCGGGCACTATTGCCTTGTACATGTAGTCCACATCACCATTGGGGTATATGATGGCTTCAAAGGTGAAGTACTCACCAGTATAGGCCGACCCATAGTGATTGCAGCTATCGTATTCAATCACGAAGAACTGACCACCCGGATCAGCATAGTACCAGATCGAACCGTAGTTAGTTCCGGAGATGTTCAAGTCATCCTGGTAAGGACAGAGCATGTCGTTGGGTTGCGCAGTACTTGGTATTGGCTGGTTACTGTACCCATAGGGGTAGTTATCACTGAAAGAACAATACCCATTCGTATTGATCATGATAGTGCCGTAGGTATTCCCGTAATGTGAGAAATTGAAGCCTAACGTGAACGGCACAGATGTTTCATCATCACCGGTGAGTCCGGAGGTGGTTCCCAGATAATCATAGCCGGGATTGGTCGGATTAATCTCAATCCAGGCATAGGTGATCTCTTCGAACTCGGGAGGACCGACGTAGAACTCCCCGGTCAGAACTTCAGGACCATCGCCTGAAGAGTTAGAGGCGATCACTCCGTACTCATACCAGCCTTGCACTGACATAGTATTGTCGTAATAACTGGTAGCTATTCCAATGAGATTGAAGGTGCCTGGATCTGGCCCATAGCGGTTAATGGTATATTCATCAATGCTTCCCAGCGGGAAGTATCCTCCATGGTAACCTGTAGTGGGATTATCCCAGCTTAGGTTCACTTCCAGGTTCTGACCAACGCCCGCGCCAGTCAAGTTCTCAACACCATTGGGAACGTCAAGGCCAACCCATGCAGAAGCGTTTGCAGATAGACCATCACCATAGGAATTTACGCAGTAAACGCTGTAAGCGTAGTTCCCAACGGCGGGAGGTGAGTCAGTATAGCTGGTAGCAGTAGCTGCCAGAGTTGCCAGGGGCGCGCCATCACGCATAATTTCAACCGACGTGATTGGATAAGAACCGATAGGACTTCCATTGATGGTTGTAGTCGGGAGATCCCAGGCGAGATCGCAGGATAGCGCACCACCTGGATCTGCCGTTGCCGTAAAGTTATCCGGAGCAGCCGGTGCAAGAGGATCGCCCTGGGCATACATCTCGAGCGCGAAAACCCTGTCGGGAGCACCCTGGCTAAATCCAACTAAGGTGGTTACGAGTGGACTCCATTCATGGGTGTAGGCCAGACCGCCAGCTATTCCTTGAGTAGTGTATCCCGGTAAGAGCGGCACATCATAGAAAACACCCGTCAATACGAGGCCAACCGGATCGAACTCAACCAGGGTCATGCCTGTGCCACCCGGATAGGTCTGATCGTGTATCCACAGCATTCCAGTTTCATTATCCCACGCTGCGCCGTATTGGCCGGTTAAACCAAGACTGGTAGTCGATAGAACTAACCCGGTACGGTCAAAGTTATACAGAGCAGAGCTGAATGAAGCTGTCCAGAAGGAATCTGTCGTTGGATCGTAGGCCAGGGCGCGGGCAGGACTGACAGGACTAGGGATAGTACTTGGACCCATTGTTCCATCAGGAAGGAATTGATCTACAACATAGTCATCGGAACCGTACAGATAGGTCCCATCCCAGGCGAGATCACGCCATCCCCATCCTCCTCCAGTAGACCACTGAGCAAACTGAGTATTATAGGTCAAGCTGACGCCATCCCAATCGTAAACGAACACCGAACAGGGGTTAGAAATTCCCGCGGTGACGAATAATTGACCACCTACAAACTCACAGCCCACCATATAAAGGGTGGCAACATCAAGTGTATCCCCGGGCACAGTTGGGTAGAGCATGTCCCACTGGGCGTCAATACCAGGGTTGCTTGGTGCGACCGGACCTACTGGACTTTTATAAGGAGAAACGTCCGTCGCCTGGTTAAGCGCAGCAAGCTCCTTTTCCTTGTCAACATTTGCATAGGCAGTTGTCAGGAATAAGAGAAGAGCTGCACTTAGAATAAGAACTGTTGTTACTTTTGTCATAACTCATCCTTTCGTTTAGTAGTTTGGTATGATTTGATTATTTTGAAGCAGAAAAACCGAATATACCGAAAAACATACGCTCGGGAAATCCCTGGATGTAGATTGGAAGAGGATAGGTGATTGGTCATAATACCGGCAATGGAAGCAAGATCAAGTAACTGTCCGGTTCAATTATTGTTATAATAGAACTTTCAATATAGTGAATAATTTACACGAAGTCAAGCATTTTTTCACACTAAAGTAAAAATATCATAAAAGTTAAAATCATAATAAACAAGGATATGTGATATTTGCGCAAGTATTTTCCACAACTCATCGTTTTTTCGAGGTAAAATCTTTCCTGTTGGAAGTACAAAAAAAGCGATCCCGGTTGGCCGGGATCGCCCTTTCAGATACGGTTTTACACCATGCAAGATCGCTAAGCATCTTGCGAAAAGAGAGACGAATGTCTCACTTCATCAGTACCATCTTACCGGAAGCAACCTTCATACCCGAGGTTAAACGGTATACGTAAACACCTGATGCCAGACCGGAAGCATCGAAGGTAACCTCGTGCGTTCCAATTTCGCGATAACCGTCAACCAGTGTAGCAACTTCACGTCCAGAGAGATCGTAAACTGCCAGCTTCACGCTGTTGGCATTATCCAGCGTGTAACTTATGGTTGTGCTGGGGTTAAAGGGGTTGGGGTAACTTCCCAGCAGAGCGAATTCGCTGACAACTGATTCACCAAAGTCGAGACCTTCAAAGAGTCCATCTAAGGGATCGTAATCAACTTCCCAGAGCACATAGCCACTGCCGTCATCGTCAGCAGACTTGACGAAGTCGAACATGTCCGAAGCCCAGACTGTCCAGGTGGACATATCACCAATGTTCCAGACCATTTCATAGTTTCCTGTCGGCCAGGTGCCAGGAATCACCCATTGTTGATCGGGCCTGTTGATGGTAAAACCAGCCGGGAAAGTCAAGTTACGATTGGGAACACTCGGAGGTGTTATCTGCGGTGGAATCTCAATCCACAGATCAAAGTTCTGTGGGGATGTCTCATTATTGGTCAGGATAACTCCAAACAAGAGGGTACCTCCACCAGCCGGGATCGGAGATCCGGAAATGTAGTTCAAGGTTACGGTGAAGCTCGGGGCCGCTCCGATCGGGAATCCGGTGCCTTCGTAAGTCCATCCCACATCTGAGGCGGCAAGAGAACTGTAGCCGCCAGCACTGACAACCATGCCATTATCAACATAGCGCGCGGCTTGTACGCCAATCGGATCTAGAAGGGGGGTCTCGTAAACCCAGGTATCAGCCGCAGGATCGTAGGTCAACACTGCGTCTGTGTTAGGCCAACTTCCACCCTGACCGCCGCCCAGCACGAAGATATAGTCTTCGTTGAATGTCGTCGCGAAAGTAGTGAAGTAAAGCGCTTCCGGAGGCGCTGCCTTTACTGCCCAGGTATTGCCCACCGGATCGTACTCGTGAAGAGTATAAGCGCTATTATATCCAGTTACGCAGTAGAACTTTCCATTTACAAAAGCGCCGCCGCAATATCTCTGCGCTGAGGGCAGATCCGCGATAGGCGTCCACATATCGCCGGAGATCGTGTATACGTATGCGTTGAGAAGCGTAGTGCTTCCACCTGCTGCGTAGATGAGATCTCCTCCATCCCATGCTGCCGCAATACCGCAGAGAGATTGGGGATAGTTGGCAACTGTTGTCCAGGTCCCGGTGGGACCGCCGCCTATGGGAGTGAATTTCTGAACTTCTGGATAGTACCCGCTTAGGTACCGACCGACGATGTAGATGGCATCGTTAGTTGCAACACCATGCCAGTTACAGTTGCCGAGCGGTGGTGCTGTGGATGCTTCCCACAATTGCGTTGTCAGATTATACGCCTGTCCAATGCTGGAGTATTGCTCACCAAAGCAGTAGAAGTAGTTGCCGAGCACACCGCTGGCAGCTCTTCTGAATGTGAGCAGAGCATCCGCTTGTTGTGTCCAGCTTACGACATCTGTTCCACCAGGAGAGAACAACGGATCCGCATAAGGTGTAAATCCACCATCTTCAGGTAGTGGATTGACTGGACCTACTTCAGCGAAAGCCGTGAAGACCATCGTGAGACTAATTAAGAAACTTAAAGTAGCTTTTGACATTTTACCTCCATTGAGTTTTTTTACTTATTTGAAAGTGTTTTGTGAAAGCTATCTTTTCGGTATACCTCCTTTCTTTCATTTATATCAGTCATATCAGTCATGTCAGTGGTTTTATATTGGCGTCTTGTAACATACTGGATTAGATATGAGCCGGAGATTCCAGAAGACTGTGGAGCCTTATGCTCGCGGAAGACATGAAGGTGGATTGGGGATGATATTTGAAATGACATAATGCAGGCAATGGAAGAAAGATCGAGTAACTGCCCGGTTCAATTATTGTTTCAATAGGGATTGCTAATATAGTGAAAAATTTACACGAAGTCAAGCATTTTTTCACACTAAAGTAAAAACATGACAAAACTTAAATTTAAAATAAACAAGGCTTTGTTAAATCTGTGTTACCATTCTCAACAAATCACCATCTACTCGATGTAAAATCTTTCCTGTTGGAAGTATAAAAAAAGCGATCCCGGTTGGCCGGGATCGCCCTTTCAGATACGGTTTTAGACCACGCAAGATCGCGAGGCATCTTGCGAGAAGAGAGACGAATGTCTCACTTCATCA
>CBDUWK010000193.1:0-5165 GCA_965370905.1 uncultured bacterium
AGAACTGCGGACCGTCGCTATTAATAGAGCTAGTGGGTTTATATCAGTTCCAATTACACTCATTCCCGCTTGCAGTGATTGTATAACTGTGGTTCCGCTTCCACAAAAAGGATCAAATACTATTTTATCATCGCTCCCAAACTCAATTAGTAGGCTCTCTACTAATTTTGAATGCAACATAGCAGGATAATCATGGATAGCGTTTCGCCCAACAGATGCTTTAATTGATTTAAAATCGTAGCTTAGGTAACGTATTTTCGAAGATTCTTTGATCAACTTTTCCCTATTCTTATAAATTTTGATTTTCCTAAATATAATGAACGAATGTTCACAAGTCAAGTTATTTTTGTAATTTTATATTCATCTGTTATAATGTGCTGAAACGTTTAATTTTAAGGTGGCGCTTTTTCTATTGCATCAGGTCCTGGTTGCAGTTACCGCAAGAGTGACCTGACAGCTATTTTGCAGTACAATGCGCGTCTGCGTAGGGGTCTGTCTTGTGCCGACCCGTGGACGAGGCATGCCTCGTCCCTAATCCACATCCCCCAACAAAATTTCTCCACTTTTCTCTTTCATTCTTTAGATTATTGTTGTATATTATATACATAAGCTCTAAGTATACCACTTACCTCATCTTCATACCCCCCATAGGTTGTGGTGTCGGGTCCCCGCACCCGACACATCAGTTATAACCCCTGTCAATCAGATTCACCCGCAAGTCATTATGTCTATACACAACACATTCTGTTCATCAATTTCTCCAAGTTTGCTTTTCCACCTCCCCTCGGGTTTCCCCGGCAAATCTGTCGTTTCCAAAATCCCGCCCAGCACAAATCCACCGTCAAATCTGACGGACACTACATTGTGGCGGACAAATTTGTCGAAAACTGGCTATAAAAAAAGCGCACCCAATGTGCGCTTTTTTTATCTTCCTGTTATGGGATTTTTCTAACCTTCTTCTCCTGCAATCACTTTCACCAAATCAATCGGTTCCTTTCCATATCTATCGGCTATCGTTCTCAACGTATCGTCCAGATCGAACTCAGGTATTCCCGCATCGCCCAAGCGTTTCCTCCCCGTGGCGATTTTTACCTCGGCGTCCACGCAGACCTCTGCGAAGGTTTTCTGACCATATCCGGAATACTCAGAGATCTCGATAGAAACTGTCTTTTTAGCCTCCAATGCGGCATATATTTTGCTTGGCGGCACACTATATCTTTCCGCCAGATCGCCCAGCAATTCATCCGGGCCGGCGGCGATATAATTCTCCTTCTCCAATGCCTTCAGCACAGATTCAATCTCCTTTTTCAACACCTTTTCGGCAAATTCCGCGATAGTCAGTTCTTCCGCGTGCGGCACGGGAGGTTCGTTTAATTTATTTTCAAATGATGCATCGATCGATTCTGCTAAAAGCACCACGCTGATCACCGGCTTGACTTCGTACACCGTCCCGAACCAGAGGATCAGACCCAGCACTGCGCTGATGACCAGCTCCCATTTATAACGGATTCCCTTCTTTGCCCTCTGCTTAATGTAAGCCCAGAAAACCTTCCAGTTGAAGTAAAACAGGTGGAAGATTCCAGCCAAAAGAAAGACAGTGACGAAGACCGTATGGATAGCGGTCCATTCTTCCTTGGTGAAACCCAGCCAGGTCCATTCAATCCAGTTGGCGATGCGACCCTTCGGTCCCAAATACATCGCCAGACCGGATAGAACTGACACAAGAAAGGTTATAGTTAAAACGAAACTGGTGAAGACTTTAAATTTCAATTTCATGGTTTTGTACGATCGGTAGACGGGTATTTATTATATTAGATGTAATTCAGCGTATTTTAATCCTCATTAAATAGATACACAATGCGCTTATAGCAAATCTCAATCAAATTTGGCTCTATCCGAATTCTAATTGCAATCCTACTCCAGCCTCCTCAACATTAACAACCCCAGCGAGTGCAATTGTTGATTTAAGACCGGTGCAGTGACAGGGATGTATTACCTTAGGCTGCAGCTGTTTGAAATAATTCACAGTTCTTTCCAACTGATTTTCAGAAGGATTTAGCAGGTGAAATCCACCTATAACATCAATGACTCTTTCTTCGTTACATATCCTCTTGGCATGTTCGATGATATTGCATATTCCAGAGTGCGAGCAACCGGTGATGATGATCAAACCATCCGGTGATTTGTATGCTATAGCGGAATCGTCGTAAAGAAAATCTTCTACCATCCCCTCATCTTTTATGACACTCCCTATTGGTTTCAGACCTTCAAAGTTATTAGATCTTTCTATTTCACCTAAATAGACCAACTGGTCATTCAGCCATATCGGAGATTTGCTGAGTCTGAGATCGAAACGTCTTGAGGCTTCTTCAGAAGTTATTATTGAACCTATTTTCGTGTTGTCTGCTTTAATCTTCGGCTGGAAGACCAAAGGATGTGAGATTAAAACCGGGCGCTTGAAATCGAAATTCTGGGTCACGAAGCCGGTCTGCATCTGGATAAACGGTACTAACCCCCAGGTGTGATCGTGATGTCCATGTGAAAGAACGACAGCATCAATTCTCCGCAAATCGATGAACATTTTACGTGCGTTTTGAATAAACAAGTCCGAATTTCCTACGTCGAATAAGATGCTCCGGTCTCCACATCCAATATAATAGCAGACGCCTGGTTCACCGTAGTAATCCGTGCTCAGTTGAGTCAGGGTGTTGTTGTCAACGAGAACTGTGAGTTTCAAACCGCATGAATTTGCTTCCAACTTTTGTGCTTTCAGAGTAGTGATTGCCACCTCCGCCTTTTCTTATGAACTGCTGATTGCGTGAGTTCCTAAAAGGCAAATTGGAAGTAGAGAGAAATATATCAGTCCGTATTTGAGAGCTGCATGAGGATTTAATTATACACCTCCTCATTAAATGCTGGATTTAAATGGAAGGCATAGGAACTAATAGCTATGTTATGACTTTGTAATCATGGATGAAGTTATTTGAAGATGCAAAAAGCGTGATCTTAAGTCTCATCCCCCGCCATCTTCGCCAACCTGTCCACCAATTCTTCAAACGAAATTCCCACCGCTTGCGCCGCCTTCGGCACCAGGCTGGTGGAGGTCATGCCGGGAATGGTGTTTACCTCTAAGCAATACAGCTCCCCCTCATCGGTCATGCGGAAATCGACCCGGCTGTAGTGACGGCAGCCCAACACCTGGTGGGCTTTCAAGCCATATTCCTGTAGTAAAGCAATTTGTTCATCTGTAACCGGCGCGGGGCAGATGTAGTCGGTTTTCCCTTTGGTATACTTGGAAAGATAATCATACACTCCTCCATGTGGGCGGATCTCGATGGGTGGGAGAGCTTTCTCCCCCAAAATGGTAACGGTCAATTCCTTACCGGGTATAAAAATCTCAATAAGGATGTCGTATTTCAACGATTTAATTTGTTCCAGCGCATCGTCCAGCCCGGATGCGTCCTTCAATATGAAGAGACCTACCGCAGAGCCCAAACTGTCGGGCTTCAAAACTACTGGATAGTTGAAGGAACTCTCAATTCTTCGGCTTACCGAATCGATATCAACCTTCGATGCGGGTATCACCAATTCGTCCGGAGTAGGCACCCCTACGCTTCGGAAAAGACATTTGGCTTTCGGTTTATTCATAGCCAGAGCGGACGCTAACGACCCGCTTCCCACAAAGGGGATGCCGACCATTTCGAGGGCAGCCTGGAGACGTCCATCCTCGCCCATTCCGCCGTGCAGCATTGGAAATACCACGTCCGGTTGCTGGCGATCCAGCGTTTCCATAAGGGCTGCCAGCCGACGTGGTGTGAAGGGGGGGATGTCATTCAGTCCCGGCGGCTTTTCACCTACGGCTTCGTCGAAGAGGGAAACCTTCGCAGGTGCGATCCTGACAGGATCGACCAGGTCCATTTTAAATACTTCATGGTCTCCGGAAGCCAAAGCCTTGGCAACCGCTTCACCAGACGTCAACGATACTCTTCTTTCCGCTGATTCGCCTCCCAACAAGACGATGATTTTCATCTAAAATCCCCAATGTGATTTAACTGCAAGAAATATATCATCAACCTATATAGATTCCAACCATTTTTGCATGAAAAGGTTTCAACCAGGCGGTTAAAACCCCATCCATTTATCCCTTGCGAATGATTGGCATGATGGCTATCTTATCTCGATTATGAAGAGCGAGATTGGGAAAAATTTTCGATTGATTGTAGCAATCCTCTGTCTCACATGTGGGCTGCTGCTCTGGAACAACTTAGCTCTGCACTTTGCTGAGATCGAAGATATACTGCCGGTGTTACGAGCCAGTGATCTGCTGCAGGGAAAGACTTTTTTAATAGTTTTAATTTTCGTCGCGCTGGTATTTGCCTTTGTGGTAATCAGGAATTTTCCCTGGGGCAAACTTTTCGGTGGTCAAAAACGACCCATTCGCCTCGGAATTGCTATACCGATCTTAGTTATCTCCTTCGTCCCCCTGTTTTGGCTTCGCTTCGGGGGTGCGGCATGGTTGATTCTGGGACTCTTAGGGACATCATTTCTTCTGAATATCGTCGGGCTGGTGTTCATTTCCACCTGGCTGGCCGAACATGTCCGCTTCAGAGCTCCTCAAAAAGCTAATTTTTGGGAATACATTAATCCCTGGCTGCCGGCGGCGCTGTTGTTTATAGTTACGGTTTACTATGCTTACAGATGCTTCGGTTTTATTCCTCACGTGGAAGATTCCATCGCGCAGCTCATACAGGCGCGCATCTTCGCCTCGGGGCATTTCACCGCGGCGACTTTCCAGCCCAGGGAATTCTTCTACTTCGGTTTTATGGTGGATGCGGAACGGTGGTTTTCGCAGTATCCTCCAGGGCATCCACTAATGCTGTGCCTCGGTGTTCTGGCAGGAATTCCGTATCTTGTCAACCCAATGCTTGGACTTGTGGGTGTCATCCTCTTCTATCATATATTAAAAAACACCGAGGGTATTCGTTCTGCCCGCTGGGGAGCCTGGTTGATGGTGCTCTCGCCCTATGTAATCTTTATGAGTTCCGGTCACATGAACCACACCACCACGTTGGTGTCTTCACTGATCGGCTGGTTGGGTTTGAAGAAGGGCGATGTGGGAAAGCAAGGCTGGTTGATTCTGGCGGGGCTTGGATTCGGATACTGCA
>CBDUWK010000194.1:0-5144 GCA_965370905.1 uncultured bacterium
TATCTGCTTGACCTTCTCCAGTTCCAGTTTCATATGCTTTAGCTTGATTGTAAGGTTTTTTTTTATTATATTATATACCTGAAAATCTGCGTGAACAATTTGTCCATAACGTACCGGGGATTATGAGGCAAGGAGCAGCCTGAAAGACCACTATAACCACAAAATTGAGGAAGGCTACATGAAATTCAAGAAAACCTGTTTAAGAATTCCGACCGGGTGTTCTTCACCTGCAGTCGTGACCACAATTATCTGTCTGGCGCTAATGCTGCCTGTTCTGGCAGAAGCTGAGGTTCTCTCTTTCCAGGGAAACTGGGCTGATGCGGGATTTAACCTGATAAGTCAGGATAAATCCGGAGTCGATATGATTTTCTCCGTTCCTGTTATGGAGATCACCGAAGTCGTTATCGATGGGGAAATTATGCATGACGTCAACATCCCCGGTGTGTTTTTGCCCAATGATGCCGGAGCGCCAGATCTACCAGGCACCGGACGTTACCTTGCCTTACCGCAAGGTGCGCATGCTGAGTTGGAGATCATTGACTTTCGTGTTGAAGTTATGCACGACATGAACGTCGCACCTGCATTTGAAATCCCGTACGAGAACGACGATTCGCCGCTGAAGTACCGGAAAAACCTCGCCATCTATAGCCTAAATGCCGACTATCCGGCTCAACCGGTTATGATGAGTGAAGTCCATAAAATCCGTGGCGTAGACGTCGTAATAGTCGGAGTTACACCTTTTCAGTACAATCCCATCTCGGGGGATTTGACGGTTTACAAAGATATCCATATCCGCCTCAATTTTCTGGGTGGCAACGGACATTTTGGCGAGGATCGCTTGCGCAGCCGCTGGTGGGAACCACTTCTCCGCCAGAATCTGCTGAACTATGAATCTTTACCAAAAGTAAACCTGCATCCTGAACGCCCGAATACCGATGAAGATAACGTCGAATATCTCATCATCGTGCCTGATGATCCCAACTTCATCGCCTGGGCGGATACCTTGAAGCAGTGGCGCAATGAACAAGGTATTATCACCGGTATTACTACCTTAACCGAGATCGGTGGCAACAATACGACGCTGATCGAAAACTATATCACTAATGCCTACAACAACTGGACCATACCTCCGGTTGCGGTGCTGCTGCTATCGGACTACCAAGGTAGCGGAGACGTGTACGGTATTACCACTCGCTTCTATAATTATTATAGTTACAGTTGCGCATCCGACAATTTCTATGCTGATATGAACAATAACGATCTCCCAGATCTGAATATAGCTCGAATTTGTGCCCAGGACAACTCAGATCTGCAGACCATGATCGGAAAAATGCTTGATTACGAACGGAATCCCTACACTGATACTGGCTTCTACGATCATCCCTTGATGGCGGGTGGCTGGCAGAGCGACCGTTGGTTTATCATATGTGAGGAAATTATCTATGGCTTCATGGCGAATGAACTGGGGAAAACTCCAGTGAGGGAATATGCCGGATATTCGGGCGGCGCTCCATCTTATTGGTCAACAAATTCTAATACATATATGATTGTGAACTACTTCGGTCCAGGCGGTTTGGGATATATTCCCTCCACACCATCACATCTCACCGATTGGAGTGGAAATGCTGCCGGAATCAACGCCGCCATAAACGACGGTGCCTTTTTAGTGCAACATCGAGATCATGGCTCTGAAACTGGTTGGTATGACCCTTATTATCATATCCCAGACTTGAGTGGTCTCAATAACAACATGTATCCCTATGTCTTCTCGACAAATTGTTGCACAGGCAATTTTACTTACGGCGGCACCTGCTTCGCAGAAGCTTTCCACCGTATGCAAGAAGGAGCCTTGGGGGTACACGCGGCTACTAACGTCTCCTTCTCCTTCGTAAACGATACCTATATTTGGGGTTGTTATGACTCCATGTGGCCGGATTTCGATCCCGGTTACGGATCCAGCCCATTTGGAGAAGAAAACTTGCGCCCGGGCTTCGCCAGTGCCGCTGGCAAGTACTATCTGCAAGCATCTTCATGGCCCTATAACACTTCTAATAAAGATGATACCTACTATCTGTTCCACCATCACGGTGATGCCTTCATGACGCTCTACTCTGAAGTGCCGCTGAATCTGAGTGTCAGCCATGCAACTTCGGTCACCGCGCCTATCACGAACTTCACGGTTACGGCAAATTCAGGATCGTTGATCGGAATCAGTCAGAATGGCGAGGTATTAGGCGCAGCAGAGGGTACTGGTTCAGCAGTTTCCATCCCCATCACTTCGCCAACACCGGGGACTCCTATGCGTGTTACCGTTACCAAAGCCAATTACTACCGTTATATCGCGGATGTAAGCGTGGATGGTTCGATGCCCGACTTCACCGTAAATCTGACTTACAATTACGGGTCTCCCGTGCCGGCTGGAGGTGGTAACGTCAACTTTGACGCATTCCTGCAGAATAACGAAACCTATACGGTTAACTTCGATCTCTGGATAGAGATTCCACCACAGGTAACGCCTCCAACTGTACCCAACCGTAATTTAACCTTCACAGGTGGCTTCTCTATTACTCGCCCGGATATGAATTGGCCCATCCCCGCCAGCTGGCCTGCCGGTAACTACGAAATGGTCTGGAATGTCGGCAATTTAGCTTCTACTACTGTTTGGGCTACGGACAGCTTCTCCTTTAGCAAGTCCGCCGATGACTTCGGCAGTGGCTACACTTTATGGGAGGTTGAGGGCGATCCCTTGGATCAGCTCTTCGATGGTAACTCCATTGGCGAATCCGTGGTCGTGAGCGAATTCGATCTGCTCGGGAACTATCCTAACCCCTTCAACCCTAATACCACCATAAGTTACACGCTGGATAATTCAGACATCGTAAAAATGACCGTTTACGATCTTTCCGGACGTGAAGTCGCTACGCTAGTTGAGGGTTACCGCGACGCCGGTGCACACGAAGTCAACTTCGACGCTTCGAGTCTGGTGTCAGGTGTCTACATCTACAGGCTTGAATCCGCCCATAACAGCGTAGCTAAGAAGATGCTGCTCCTGAAGTAGAAATAACACTACACACTTAGCTGACAGATTGAAGGTTACCCGTTTTTCTCGGGTAACCTTTTTATTTCCTGTGCTTATCAATTTATCGCCAGTGTTCATTCGCAAGATTTTGCACTTGTTTATGGGCTGGATAATTAATAAATTGAAGATGACGGAAACAGCTCAAACGTGTGGAGGACTCACATGCGAAAAACTTTAGTAGTAATCACGCTGATTCTCCTGCCATGTTTAGCCTTGGTAGCAGCGCATTCGCCTTCGGATCCAACGCTGAAACCGATGAAGAATTATCCCCTCACCGTTGGCAATGAAGAAGTTAATGCGCCCGTGATGTATCCGCCATATTATCTCGTCCCCGTCGATGGAGGCGACGATGTGATAGGCGATACCTTGACAATTGGTACAACCTGGTATGAAAGCCAGCATAACGGAACCATCGGTCGGATGGTGGAGAAGAGCAGCGAGGGCTATCTCCATTTCGATTGGATGAACGGTACTGTTTACGGTGCTGCAGATCGTCACGTTTACTATAACTTCATTGACCCGCAAGGCACCCAGGGATGGCCTCAAACCGGTTACCCTGTGGAATCGTCACAGCGCGCTGGTTATTGTACCATCGACGTCGATTATGGTGGTATCGCTTTCCCCGCTTTCCATCAGCATACCACTACACCTGACTTCCACACTGCGGTAGCCGCTGACTTCTCCCCCCACTCGGGTATATTCACGGTTTTCGAACCGGAATGGTTAGATCTTTTCGGAATGAGTGAAGAAGAAATCATCTGGCCGCGCATTATGTTTGACCGCAACCAGGTTATGCACGTCGTCTCCTGTGAAAATCCCTGGAGCATTGATCAACAGCGCCAATATTACTCCGCAGGTTACTATGATCCTTTGACAGGCACAATTGATTTCACCGATAATCCCGCTAACGACAGTGATTTCTTCCTGATGTCCTGGACCATGACCATCGCCGGTGACGTTGCCACTTCAGACGTTTCCGATCGCGTGGCCTTCGCCTGGACTTATCCCCTCCATCCCGAATTCCCTAATCCGCCGTACGATCAATACACCCAGTACGACAATGATATCTTCGTGTTGATCGATGATGATGGTCTGGATTTTCACTTCGATGATGCTTTCAACCTGACTCAGTTCATTCCGCCCGATTCTACATTCTTGCCGGATTCATTGATGGCTGATATGGACACGCTTCGTGCATATACCGACCTGAATCTGTTCATCGACATGAACGACTACGTACACTGCTGTTTCACCACCCCGGCGTACTACCATTACGAAGGTCTCGTCTCTGTAAACAACTCCATTGTCTGGCACTGGTCCGAAGAATTCCCCGGCGAATTCCAGGTGCTCCACAGCAGTTTTGGCGAGGACTTCGATTGGGTCGATCCGGGCGCCTGGAATTATAGAGTTCAGCGCCCCATGTTAGGACAGGATCCTTCCACGGGTGATCTATACTGCATGTATCAGGTTTATGACTGTGATACCACCAGGTTAAGTGCCGATGGAATGCCTTCTGGCGAAATCTACCTGTCCAAATCTGAAGATAACGGTTTCAACTGGTCGGAAGGGATTAACATAACCAATACCATTACCCCCAACCAGGCTGCACCAGGTCAATGCTGGTCTGAGTTGACTCCGTCGATGGCTAACTTGGTGGATGGAACCTGCCACATCATGTACGTAATGGATCGTGATGCAGGTTTCGTAATACAGACTGAAGGTACCTGGACGCTCAACGAAGTTAAATATCATAGCGTACCGGTTGATCTGATTCCGGCTTCTCCTCTGGTGCCCCAATATCCCTATGATCCTGAAGGCATACCCTTCCACGTCGAATACGGCCCGCTAGTCGGAATCCCAGGTGCTGGACGCTATGTGCAGCCTGAGCAATTCGGTTTGGATCAGAATTATCCCAACCCCTTCAATCCCACCACGACCATCAACTTCACTCTTAATGATGTCAGCGAAGTAACTCTCAAGGTCTACAACCTCGCGGGTGAAGAAGTCGCGGAAGTTACTTCAGGGACTTACGGAACAGGCCAGCACAGAGTAACTGTTGACGGTT
>CBDUWK010000195.1:0-5131 GCA_965370905.1 uncultured bacterium
GATCGGAGTTCGGGGTAACTCCAGTACCTGGAGTGTACGTAATGGTCAGCTTTGGTCTGGAGCTCGCCACGCCGTTGTCAGAAGAGCAGAATTGGACGTCGCATGTTCCGGTGGTATTCTGACTGTGCCCCATGATGCCATAATTGGGATAACTCCTGTCGTACCACCCCTGCACAAACTCAGTTACATCCACGGAGATCCATTGACCGGGAGAGGGCCATCCACATGTTGGCACAACATCGTAGCTTACCGCAGGCAAGGTGTTGTAGGTTACCCCGGTTTCAACCCAATCTTCGAGAATACGATAAAAAATCATCTCACCTGATTGGGAACCGTAGAACTGATAGCAGTTTAGTTCCATTACCGCGCTAATGATGGTAGCTCCCTGTGGAAGCGCAGAAATATCCCATTTAATTAAGTCCTTGTTATAGCAAACGGTATATCGCCCCTGGTACAGCAGGGTTATTGGACCGTTGGGATTGTTGGCATTGGGCACACAATCGCAAACATAACTGTCCTGAGCTTCAGGACCAGGCTGCAGCACTAAAGTTTCAGCAGCTAAGTGTTGGGTTGTCAACAGCAGCAAAGCTATCGACATAATTGCGACACATCTGGAAAAGTACCTGGGCGGAATGATTCTCTGCTTCATTTTTAACCTCCACTTGAAGTAAGTCAGTTAACAGAATGGCTGGTTTTTTAGAAAGGTTGGCGTATTACGGTTATGAATCAAACAGGGTGATTCAGTCATTTGATCGATTCCGAATGAACCACGTTTTACATTCGTTTTAACGATCTTGAATCCCATTACTTTACGGTGATCGACTCCCGTTATATTCATCAAAGCAAACTACGTGCCGTATTTCACAAGACTAATTTCGTAACTCTATCGTATTATTTATTAATAATGAACGATTGCTAATTGATATCCTTTTCAGCGAAGCCATTGAAACTTCGTGCATATCGGAAGGACAATTGGAAAAATATGCACAATGTGCAGACTCTACTTCATCAGTACCATCTTTCTGGAGGTAGTAAATTTGCTGTCAGTATCGATGGGCGAGGTTACCTCGCCCCTACATCGCGTCCCTTAATGTCTAACTTTTCGTGATTTGTGGAATTTAACCTTGCATTATATGAACTAAATGCGTTAGTTACCAACAATGTGGAAAATTTCACCGTAACGTTAACTGAAACCTGCTGATAACTGGATATATGGACGTTGAAGAGGGTAATCAAGCATTAGTTCGCACATTTAGCACAAAAAGGGATAAATTGCAGGAGGTAAGATGGGGAAATTTATTTTTCCTTTGGTCATGGGCATTCTCCTAATTTGCGGATCATCATGGGCAGTTCCGAGATATTCCGCGATGTATGGGCAGTCTTGCGCCTTATGCCATATCGATCCATCCGGGGGAGGGGCGCGATCGCTTTACGGCGCGCAGTATTTTGCTCACAGTGAGCTGCCAGTAAAGACGAAGAGCTTCGAAAAACTGGGTGAGGTGCAGCCTCAGTTGAGCGATCAGGTTCAGATCGGATTTGATGGCCGCACCATGTTCTTCGGTACGGATGAACCCTCGGTCAACTCATTTATGCAGATGCAGGGAGACCTTTATTTAATATTTCAGGCCTCGCCGCAATGGGCTTTCTACTTGGATAAAGGATTGTATGAGGGATTTGAGGCCTGGGGACTCGGGCATATTCTACCCAATACCGGTTATATCAAAGTAGGGAAATTCACTCCACCATATGGACTTCAACTCGCCGACCACAAGGCTTTCGTACGCGAGAAGCTCGGATTTGCCTACAATAGCTCTGAGACAGGAATTGAAGTCGGCTTTCACCCTGAACGCTATACTATAGCGCTTGCGGTAACAAACGGAACGACTGCATTTCAGGATGGGGACGAGGCCAAGGCTGTTACTGGTAGAACCGATCTGCGCTTACCTCTGGGTGATCTGAATTTCTGGCTGGGCGCAACCGGCCGCTATAATGAAATCGCAGGTGAGCAGGATATGATCGTGGGAGGGTTTGGAGGAATAGCATTAGGTAATCTCTTCTTCTTGTGGGAGGTCGATTATCGCGACTATCTTCAAACTGAGCTGGTCACGTTCGCGGAAATTGCCTTGAAGGTTCACCGTGGAATAACTTTGAAGGTCGAACATGATTTCTATGATCCGGATCTCGATTACGAATCAGGGGCGGACAACATGTACCTGATTGGAGCTGAAATCGTCCCCACTGGATTCCTGCAACTTATTCCGGACCTGCGGTACTACGATGTTGGCACCGGAAATGGAGAGAATTTCTTCGAAGGGTCCATTCAATTTCACTTTTTCTATTAGTTAAAAGAAAGGATCGACGATGAAAGCGAAACTACTTTGCCCCATCATCATTGCGGGTCTATTTTTCACAGCATACGCGGAACCAATTACGTTTAAAGTGTCTCCCGGTGAAGACAATCTCATTCGGTTTGAATCGAAAGCGCCGTTGGAGACGATTGTGGGGACGACGAATACCGTTTCAGGAGAGATTACTCTCGATCCAGCGGATCTGACTTCCGGGATTAACGTAACAATCTCGGTGGATGCTGCCTCGCTGAAGACGGGCAACAAAATCCGCGATTCTCATATGCGCAAGAATCACCTGCAAACTGACCAATTCCCAGCGATCGAATTCAAAATCGATGATGTGGTTTTGGAAGGGGGATTTGTGGATAAAACGCCTCGCTCTTTCACCATCACCGGTAACTTCAAACTGCACGGTGTTACCAGGACGATCCAGGTGCCTGTTGAAGCAACTTACTTCGAAACCGGATCGGAGAGAAAGGTACACGTCAAGGGAGACTTTGAGGTTAAGTTATCGGACTACGAAATTGCGCGGCCGCAATTTCTGATCATGAAGTTGGATGAAATACAGCGCATTCAACTGGATTTTTGGGGAGTGTCACCATGAAACATATCCTGATTCTATGGGTTATGGCATTATCGTTTGCTATTAATGGTTGTGAAGACATCGGTGATCCTGTTGCCCCTGCGGATGATCCCAATGGTGGTTCTGCAATGAGTTACGGCAATGATATACTACCTATTTTTAACAGTAACTGCACCACAATATGTCACCTTTCGCCGGCGTCTCCGGGTTTTGGAAATCTAGATTTGAATTCGTATGATACTTTAATGGATCAGACTGGTCCCAACCATGCACCGGTGATAATACCAGGTGATCCGGATTCATCTTATTTAATGAAACGCATCGAAGACACTATCGCTCCGCAGATGCCTCTCGGTCTCCCTGAATTATCATCAGAGCAGATAAATCAGATCAGACAGTGGATCCAAGAGGGCGCTCTGGACAACTGATCTAATTAATAACCAACAAAAAGGCGGCCCAGTTGGGTCGCCTTTCTCATATCAGATTCTTAGCCGCACTATTTCATCAACACCATTTTGCCGGAAGCGGAGAAATCTCCGGTGGTGAGGCGGGCGATGTAGATGCCGGAAACCAAATTCGATCCATCAAAGGTGAGCTGATACGATCCGGGAGTTTGCCAGCCGTCGGTTAAGGTAGCGACGATGTTGCCTTGGATGTCATATATCTGAATTTGAACGTCTCCTGCGGTGGGTATTTCGAAACGAATCAGAGTTGAGGGGTTGAAGGGGTTGGGATATGCGGGAAGCAGGAAATAAGCAACAGGTTGCGGCAGATTCAGTTCGATGACGCCGGTTTCAGAAGCGAGACGGACCAGGTAGACATCACTGCAATCATAACCACCCCAACTTCTCATCCCCGCGATGATATATCCGCCATCGTTGGTTTGTCGAATGCATAACCCAGCCTCATCAAAACCGCTATCAATGATTAGAGACCAAACTTCGTTACCCAAAGCATCAGTTCTGATCACATATAGGTCTTTTTGATTCCCCCAAGGACCGAAGTGGCCTGATATAATATACCCTCCATCATCAGTCTTTAAAACGCTACTACCGCCATCACTCAAATTCCCACCATAGGTTTGGCTCCATTGTTCCCATCCAAAAAAGTCAGTTTTTATTAAATAAACATCCCATCCAGTCCAACCTGGTGATGTCTGGCTGTATCCGGTTATTATATAGCCACCATCGTTGGTTTGTTGAACACTCCTACCTAAATCGCTGAGATCACCACCCAAATTTCGGCTAAATTGCTCGACACCGGCTGGATCGGTTTTGATCAGATAGACATCAGATTCACCGGAACTATAGGAAGCAGTCTCCCCTGTTATGGCATACCCCCCCCTCTGATGTCTGATAGACATAATAACCACGATCATCCTCGGGTCCACCATAAGTTTGACTCCACTGTTCATTGCCTGAAGAATCTGTTTTAACCAGATATACATCATAGGATTGGGTACTATAAGAATCGATCCTGCCTACTATTATATACCCACCATCACTGGTTTGCTGACTACAATAGCCAAAACTTGATTCAGCGAAATGCCGACGCCATTCTACGTCACCATTTATATCAACCTTGAACAACAAAACCTGAAAATCTACAGATAAGGAGGACCCTGAAATCACATACCCGCCATCGCTTACTTGATGGACACTGTAACCCCACTCCATATCACTCCAGTTATAGAATCTGTGCCATTCCTCAATACCCTCAGAATCAGTCTTAATTAAGACTATACCAAATTCAGGATTGAAGAGATTAGTGATATAACTCCCGACAATGATATAGCCACCCTCGTTTGTTAGTTCGATATTTTTCCCATTTTGATTCGACCAGTAATGAAAGTTATTGGTCCAAAGCGTATCAGGTTGAGAAGAAGCGGTTAGTGCTGAAAACACAAATACGAATAAAGCTAAAGTCGTTTTCATGATAGGCTCCATTAATGGATAGTCGAAATATACGATAGTTTTTGGGGAGAGTCAAGTGCAAATAATTGCGGATGTAGAATAAAAAGGGTAATTGTCTGAACCGCGGATTACGCAGATTACACAGATTTCGCAGATTTCTGGATTCCTGCTTTCGCAGGAATGACAATTTGAAAGTTCTATCTCACTAAAACCAGCTTCTGGGTTTGGGTGTAATCACCGGCGGTGAGGCGGGCGAGGTAGATGCCGGAGGACAGATGGGATTGCAC
>CBDUWK010000196.1:0-5106 GCA_965370905.1 uncultured bacterium
ATGACGAATACCTGCGGTCTTCCGAGACGATCCGATACGAAGGCGATCTCGTGGCCGGTGGGCGACCAGCAGGGGGATATATCAATAGCCCAGCTATAGGTCAATCTTTTGGTCTGCAGGGTTGCGACATTGCGGACATATATCTCCGAATTGCCGTCCACAGACGAGCTATAAACAATCCGTTTCCCATCCGGTGACCACTCCGGCGCCTGGTCTATACCAGGTCCGTTGCTGAAGGGATAGAAGCTGTTATCTTCAAGATCCAGGATGTAGATATCGGCCTGATTCTCGATAAAACTGGTGTACACGATCTTCTTTCCATCAGGTGACCATGCAGGCGATAGCACAGCTACACCATGTTGTGTATGCCTCCTGATATCGAAGCCATCAAAAGTAGCCGAAAAGATTTCCTTCCCTCTACCTATCTTGCCGACGTAGGCAATGCGCGTCTGCATAACTGAAGGTTCGCCAGTCAACTGAAGGATGACGTCTGCGGCGATGCTATGGGCTGCGGCTCTGGCGCGATCTCCGGTGAACCGGTAGCTTTTCGACCAGAAGGGCATTGCGCCAAATGGCATCCGCAGGTGCATCACTGCAGTGTTCATGGAATCGCAGTTTAACTGACCATCCAGATAGGTCATTCGTCCCGCTAAGGGATTCGATCGCGAAGTATCCGGCGGCAAGCTGGGAAGTCTCAGATTGAACAGACCGCTCAGCGTTAGATCTCTTACCAGCACACGGTCAACCGTATCCAGCACACTAATCTTAAGCGTGTCGAGCCTATTAATACCCGTAAAGTGCAGCGGCACTTTATCTGAAAACGACACCCGACTGCTTAAGAACACCTCGAGCATCTGGGATGATTCATGTGAAAGAGCGTCATCCTGCGCTTGCGTATAGCAAAAACTGAAGTGCAGGAGAAATATTGTAAAGAACAGTATATACCTACTGCGAAGCAACAAATTCAAAGTGTACCCCCAAACGATCACTTCCGAATGCTGGCGGCAGCGCGGGAAGTGGATTAGATCTAAGTACTGCCCTCTGTGCTTCCTGGTCGAAGAGGAAGTGCCCCGATTTGCTCTCTAATTTAACGTCGGTTATCTTGCCGCTTTTCCCCACCACGAAGAAAACAACCGCCTTCAACCCCTTTGCTTTCTTTGCGCTGATTATCGGCTTAAAGTTGGATAATATCTTTATCTGTAAATTACTTAAATAATAGGGATATGGGAAATTGGTGCCATCAAGTCTGGCGCCGCTCTGTCCGCCTTCGCCTGTGCCGGTCTTAGTTCCGGAAGCGTCTTTCGTCTCAGTCTTAGTTTTTGTCTGGGTGCCGGTGGCAGCCGTTTTCGTTTGCGTCTCTTTCGGCTCTACTTTCGGTTTGACCTTTTTCTCTGCCTTCGGCTTCGGTTTGACTGCAGGAGCTTCCGGTTTGGTTTCCTGCTTCGCCGGTGTTGGGCCGGGTTTACCCGGCAATGAAACCAACCTCACCGGCTGGTATCTCCGTAAAAGCTTCACCTGCGTCGGAGGCTTTGAGGCCAGCAAGACTATCAGGCCGAATGCTACCAGGTGCAGAGCGCCCGATAATATGTAGGCGTTGCGGGGCAGCATATCTTACCTCGGTTTGGCTGCTTCGGTGGCTAAACCGATGTCCACAGCGCCAGCGTGGCGCAATATGTCAAGCGCGTCGACGATTTCCTGATAAGGCAGTTCACCGTCAGCACGGACGTAAACCGGGCGGGGACTGTCCGGCGAATAGATCTGCTTGAAGGCAATCTCGAAATCGGCTTTCTCCACCTGACTGGCGTCAATAAAGATGATGCCGTTCTGCGCCAGAGTCACTTCGATACCCTCCTCTGATCTGGGTTGAGCTTTTCTGGAGGTCGGCAGATTCACATCGTAAACGCTTTTAAGCATGGGTGCACTGATCATGAAAATGATCAGCAGCACCAGGAAGACGTCCACCATGGGTGTGACGTTGATTTCGGACATGCGGGATTGTTCGAATTCCACCGGTTTCATCGGTTCAGCACCTCGGGAGATGCTTCTGCAGTGCTGGCTTGACTTTGATGCCTGCGCAGAGCCCTCTCAGCCAGAAAAAGATCTGTAGAGAATTCCTCCAGAGCCCGAGATTCATTCTTCAAAGAACCCAGGAAATAGTTATAGGCTACAACTGCTGGTATAGCCGCGGCGAGACCTGCGGCTGTGGCGATCAATGCTTCTGCGATTCCGGGGGCTACTACTGCCAACGACGTCGATCCCCAGGTGCCGATATTTATGAAGGAACGCATGACGCCCCAAACCGTTCCGAAGAGACCAATAAAAGGGCTGGCCGAGCCTATCGAGGCCAAGATCCCCAACCTGTTTTCCAGTCGTGCCAGTTGTATTCCGCCCTGTTTCTGCAGCAAACGGGTCAACGCGTCTTCATCGCCGTGATGGCGGCGAATTTTGAAATACTCCTGGTAAAGACGGTCGTACATGCGGGCGATAGCTGCCTGAGGGAACTGTGCCAATTTAACCCGCAAGGCTTCAGGATCGAACTGCCCCCAATTTATTTTTTCAAAGATCCGGCGTGCCTTTTTCCCCTTGCGGAAAATCCACCATTTCTCGATGATGATGCCCCAGGTCAGGATGGATAACACCAGTAACAGTGCCAGCACCAACTTGGCGATTCCTGAGGCGGAGCGGATTAAGTTAACCAGGTCTAAGGTGAAGTTTTCCATGCAAATCCAACATCAATATACAACTAAAGGTTATGTTAAGGTCAGATTATAAGAGTTACAAAAAAAACACTACTCCATTGCAGGCGCATAAAGAAACGCCGGCATACTAATACAATCAATGAATATAAGAGAAGTTCCAACAAAAGGCAAGAGAATTCTGATGTTCTGCACAAAATGAAATTAGAGGTAGGTATGAGATCCTTCGTCCCTAATATTTGTGCCGGCAGACGCCCTCGTCTGCCTGCTAAGTGCTTGTTCCACCGGACGGTCACGGACCACTCCGTGATCGCCTTGAATAGTGGCATGGAATGGTCCATGCCACCCCAAGGAATGTCATTCTGAAGCGAAGCTGAAGAATCTCAAGTCTTGTCGAAATCCACATCGGCTATCAGTTCCAGTTCATCACCTTCCCGCGAAGGATCGACGCCAGCTATGATTTTGTGTCTATCGCAGATCAGGCTGCGTCCCTGCAACTGCTTTCCTGCCAGCATCCCCACCCCGCAGGTTTTTAAGATCACCGCAGATGCGATGCGCGCCCCATTCACATAAATTTCACGGTCTCTGCGCTGTTTTTCTGCAACTGTATCATGGGATAGATAGGGACTATCGGTGGGGTTGGCGATGAGATGGGCTTTAAGCCTGGCTATCTCATGGAAGCTTTCGGGGAAGAACACATCCGAGCAGACCAAAATTCCCAGATTGATGCCCTTTACCTCGAAAACTTTGTATTCATCGCCTGGGGCAACTCCAAATTGGCGTTCTCCCGGCATGGGGTGCATCTTGCGGTAAAATCCAACATGTCGGCCGCGTTCGAAGAGATGGCAGGCGTTATAGAGTTTCGATCCCTCCTGCTCGATCAGGGTTCCCCCGATAAGCACTCCGTTAAGGCGTCTTGAATACTCAGCCAGAGAGTCCAGAATCTGCTCGCTTTCTCCGCTAGTATCAGCCTGATTTTTGGCGTTTTCGGGCACAAAGAAATACTCGGGCAGAGAGGCAATATCCACACCCTGGTCTTGCAGACGGTCGAATTCTTCAGGTTTGACCGCACGTCCCATCTTCCATTGCAGGGCGGCGATCTTCAGCTTCCCCCTCACAGGAACGCCTTCCGGAAGCTGTCGGGAACAGCGACAGGCTGACCACTGTTTCTGTCGACGAATACCGCCACAAATTCCGCTTTACCGATCAGTTCTTCACCGGGAAGCTTGCGGATCTCCTGGACGATGGTTACAGAGCTGTTACCCACCTCAGTGATCTCGCCGGATATGCTTATGCGGTCGGACATGCCCAAGGGCTTCAGGTAGTCCACTTCGGCGTGGACGATGATGAAGACAAACCCTTCTCTGGCTAAAGATATGAAGGACATGTCCTGCTGTTCCAGGTATTCCACACGCGCCTGTTCGTAGTAGTTCAAGAAAACGGCGTGGTTGACGTGGTGATAGGCGTCCAGTTCGTAAGAACGGACTTTTAGTTCGCAGGTTAGTTTTGAGGTCATGGGATGTATGATGTTTAATTGTCGGGGTCGGGGATACCGAAGGCACAAGCGACCCCGACTACGGTTAAATCATTTGCAAATGGGCGTCAGGTCACATCCCGACAGATCGGGACAGCACCTGTCGCAACAATTAATAGCGGTCGGGTGCGGCGCCTGATTAATTTTATTGCTTTGGTGTTCCATGTTCATGTATAATCTTCCAGCCATTTTCTGTCTTTAGGAAGACTAGAGTTTGACGACCACTACCACTTTTCATTTCTCCATCTTGCACAAATGTAACATGCGGATAATAAGTGGCAATACCTATCTCACCAAATACATCAATTTTTAAATCTTTTATTTCTTGTTTGTAGTTAGAAATTGATCCAAAAAAGGCTTCCTCTGATTGGTTTGTGCCGGCAACGTCCTGACGATTAAAATTACGGGGACCAAATTTGGTAAATTTATCACTATCCAGGTGTGCTGCTTTAAGTCCTTCAATATTCGCTGTTTCTGCATCATTTACGATTGACTTCACAACCTCACGTAGTTCAGCTTGTGCTTCAGGGAATGTATCATTTATAAGATCTGGCTTAGAGTCTTTCTCACAAGCTGAAATAACCAGCATCAGCAGTACAGCGAGAATTATAGGTTGTTTATTGGTTATTTTTCTCATTTGGACTGCCTCAATTGTTTGTTTTCCATTTAAATGCAGTTCTTAAAAACTTCTAGTTTCCAGTCGTCTAACGACCAAGCTCACCAGCCGCTAAGAGGTGCAGCGGAATAGCGGCCGGGTGCAGCGCTTTGTCAGGTTTTGTTGTTATGTTCCAAAATTATGACTACATTTCCCTTTTTGTGTCCCTTTTGCAGTCATCGAAATATATTCTTTTTGTTTTGATGACTTTCCCCAAATAT
>CBDUWK010000197.1:0-5088 GCA_965370905.1 uncultured bacterium
TGTTATATCCAGTAGTCCGTTTTTTATCTCCTCGCGCAGCTTCTCGTATTCAGCTCCAGGTTCTACTATGCCAGCTCCATCCCTTTTAACGTTGATGAAAATCCCCTGCGAAGGAATGGAAGCGAAAAATGCCCTGGTGTTGGAATAATCCAAAACTGCTTCCAGGTCGCTCTTAAATGTGGAACGTCCTCTGCGAATTTTCCCCCGCACTAATGATTGAATGGATTTCGGCACTAATGCCTTAACCAAGGGGGAATCATTCAGATTCATCAAAGTCATGAAGATTTTACGCTTCTTAAGCACCTCCGGATTAGCTGCCAGGTACCCTTTCTGCATCAGCCAGGTATTTACGTTGAACCACTGCTGTGTGGCGCCAAAACCATGGTCTGACATGATCACAAGCGGAGTGTCCCCTATTTTCGTCCTCAACTCGCCCAGCATCTCGTCCACCATCTGATAGCTTCTGATAATGCGAGGCCGCAGTTTCCGGGCCATCTTCGATTCGTAGAGTGGCCCTTCCGGATCCAGATACTTCCAGAACAAATGCTGAATACGATCCAGATTTACGAATACTATCATGAAGAAATGCCACTCTTTATTCTCCATTAAATAATAGAATAGTTCCTTACGCTTCTTAAAGGAATACTCTACGTCATCAAGGAAATTGAGAGCGTCCTTCTCAATCTCGACGTCATACTTGGGTATGTCAATGTTAACCATGTAATCAGTCAGTGTCCCAAGAATCTCCTGTTTCAGGTTCGCGGGGTATGTATAATCCGATTCGTTGGATGGCGTCATCATCCCTGAAACCATGAGACCGTCAATAGTGTCATCCGGGGGGAAGGTTATAGGTACGTTTACTACGGCTGATTTTCTATTATCTGCAGCGAAATAATGCCATAATTTCCTGCCCTGCATGGAGCTCATATTTATGAGTGGTCTGTCAGGATACTTCAAGGGGGATTCGCGAAAATCGAAAATTCCGTGCTTGCCTGGGTTCTTTCCCGTAAGACAAGCTGCCCACGCTGGTGGCGTCGTTGGAGGTATAGTCGAAGCCAGTTCTCCCCAGGCAGATTCCTCAAACAGGCGGGCAAAATTAGGCAATATACCTTCCTCAGCCCACGGCTTTATAAGGCGAAAGGTAGCGCCATCCAATCCCAATAAAATAACGCGTTCAGAGCTTTTATTTTCAGCTTTCGACATTCTTTAAACCCATTCGATGTGTGTACCTGGTTTCGCTTAATATTCTCACATATGTCTTATAGAACTTCAATTCTAATTCTCCAGGAAGGAGGAACCCTCCATTTCTCGCAACTGGTGAATGTTGAAGAAGTTTAGAACGGTAGGGGCGATATCTACTATAGCTGGATCGTCCTTCACTAACGGCCGATTCGCAAAAAGTATTCCCGAAGTTTCCTCCACTGCAGAAGCGGAATGGTCACCAGACCAATTCCTCATATTATTTGTGATTAGTGTTGCGGGAATCCCACCCAACATTGTTTGCGATGAAGTGCGGTAACCTTCCGCAAACCCTAACTGCAAATCAGGCGCTCCGTCGAGATAAGGTCCCTTGTATACTTCTTTGGCTTTGTAAACGTTTCGGAAAGCGGGCTGACCGTTTAAAGGATCGCGCACAGCCAGTAATCCGATCTTTATATCTTCGAGAATCTGGTCATATTCTGCGCCTGGTCTAACAGTTCCGTTCCTCTCACGCCCCATTAGATTAATGTAGATCTGACCGGTGCCTAAGGCATAAGCTTTTGTCTTACGCCACTTCACCTTCGGGAAGAAATCTCCTTTCGGATACAATTCTTCCGGGATATCCTGATTAGGAAGAAGTCTCTCCATTCCATCAAAGTGTAGATATCCGTTCTGCGCCAGCCAGGTATTGGTATTGAAAGCGCGCCGGAAGCTGTGGAAACCGTGATCGGACATTACAATCAAGGTTGTGTTTTCATCCACATATCTGCTTATGGTCTCACCGACAAATCGATCCATGTGTCGGTAAGTCCATTCCACCGCGTCACCATATTGAGAGGCCTTGACCGGATCGTACATCGGGTGTTCCGGATCCAAAAATCTATAGAACATATGTGCTGATCTATCAGTATCGGTGAAAACGCCGATGAACAAATCCCAATCACCGCGCTCCAATTCCGAATAGAAAATCCGCTCGCGCTCAGCCGTGATAGATTTCATATCCGCAATCCATTGCTCATCGGTTAGTCTTCCCTCGTTGAGTGCTGAAGTATCGTAAACCCACCCTACAGTCTTGAAATATCCGACCTTTTCGTATAGTTCTTTCGAGAATTCTGCAGGGTAAGAGATTTGTAAATATGGGTCTGTTGGGTCCATACAAAGCGGTGTAATATACATCCTGATTTCTGGAACGGATGTGAACAAGAATATCCTGCAGATACCTTTCACCTTCAGAAACGGAGTTATGCTGAAACCGAAGGGAATCCATTCACTCCAGTTACCTGGCTTTATAACTGTGCTGTTACCATCCAACCGCACTTCAACCGATTGGTCATCCCGGATACTGAAGTTTATCGGAACCTTAATCCTCTCTTTCTTCTTGGGATGAATCATCGCCTCCAAATATGCGGCTATTTCCCCGTTGATCACATTAACTTTTACCAACTTTCCACCAGAAACAGATTCCGACAATTCATCACGCGTTATATCGGAGGCCATGTAAGTAAACGTAGAATTGGTTTCTCGGAGATCTGGTACGCCCAAACCGGACAACATTCGCCCCGGAGTTACGTCTTCAACCGGAAAACTATATGGTATCGTAAGCAGGGTAGCACGTATTCCCGAATCAGCAGCTACCTTCCAGAAGGAGGTTCCACCCCTGATTACTTCGGCATATGCTTTTTTCTTGGGGTACATACCCAATAAGAATTCCGGTTTTCGCAGATCCATAGTAGCCACGTCCGGCATATAGTTCTCGGGATGCCTGCTGACGAAATCGTAAATCCCATGCCCTCCTGGGTTGGTCCCGGTGGCAAAAGAAGACCAGGCCACAGGTGATTGGGGAGGAATTGTGGATCCCAGCACACTATATCCACCACTCTGTTTCAGCCTTGCCAGGTTGGGTAGTTTGCCCTCTTCCATCCATTTATTCATCCAACCAGGATCGACGCCGTCGAACCCGAGTATGATGAGTTTTTTACCGTACGGCGTATATTCTTCGCCTCCACCATCACACGATAATAACAAGAGTATCGACGCAAAAATAAAAACACTGACTTGATTTAGGGATTTTTTCTTCAGAATCATTTTTTTTGCTCACCTGCCTTCGCGTGATAGAATCAGGTAAATTGTGGCTGTTGATGCAAAAATGGAAAAGACTTGAGCTACCTCCAACCACTGCGTAATTGAAAACCCGGACCGTCTCCCAACCACTATGGTATCATCTGGATTCAGGGTAATATTTATCTCCTGGTTGTTATCCTCAAAGATTTCTCTAAGATCTACAACCACGTGAGCCTCATCTTCCCCTTTGGAGAAAATATAGCACTTCTTCAATTTAGCATCCGTGGTTGTTCCACCTGCTAAGGTGATGTAGTCTGTCAGCCGTAAGTCCTCCTGAAACGGTAGTTCTCCCGCGCCTCTCACCTCGCCCATTACATAAACCTTATATGATGTTTGTGAACTTATGGAAACGACGACCACCGGCGATTGCAGATATTGCGACAATTTCTCCGTCAGGGCGCTTTGCAATCCTGCCGTAGTCAATCCCTGCACATAGAGATTTCCTACTAAAGGGTATGAAATTGTGCCATCCGGGAGCACAGGAGCCACCATGGTTAAGTCATTATTATCATGCACGTAGATATTTAGTTGATCGCCGGATTTAATGTGATACATCTGATCCTCTTGTGCTCTTAATCCGGATGGGATGACACCGAGAAAGAATATTAAGCAACACACCCAATACTTCAGTTTCATGATTATTTCCCCATTATCGTTGATAAATTGCTGTTTATAGCCCTTTTAATGATGAAGTTAAATTTACTATTTTTACATCTCCATACCTGAAAACAGTGTCTCTTGATTCTCCTCCCTGGAAATCAGGTTATTAAAATCCTCACGCTCAAGCTCTTTATTCACCAGCGAACTATGAAATAGCGGGCTGGTACCGAAAATAACAGTTGGGATAGTTCTGACCAGAATAGTAAGGTCGAGGAGAATCGATCTGTTTTTTATATAGTAGAAATCGTATTCCAAATTCTGGTGTAGGAAAAGATCTCTGCGACCTAAAATCTGCCACAATCCTGTGATACCCGGCTTAACTTCAAGTCGCAGCTTTTGCCAGTCTTGGTAAGATGATACGATTTCCGGTACTTCCGGTCGCGGTCCTACCAGTGACATCTTCCCAGATAAAACGTTTAGCAGTTGCGGCCACTCATCCATTTTGCTGCGCCTAAGAAACTTGCCGAAACCTGTCACCCGAGCATCATCCTTCGACGAAGTCTCGTCAACCTCCGCGGAAAGGCGTCCATATGTAGTTCTAAATCGGAGGAGTTTGAACAACACACCCTTTCTGCCAACACGCTTGCTGCGAACGAAGATAGGGCCGCGACTCTTCAATTTAATAATTAGACCTACAATCAACCAGAAAGGTAACGAAATAACTAGGAAAAATGTTCCTACTGCATAGTCTATAGAGACCTTAATTATATCCTGCAAACGATGAAAGCGACGTTTGTGAATCTCGACCATTGGAATATCAGCGATACCATCGATGATGGTTTGCGATGTCACGATATCGTAGAGATCGGAAATCATCTTTATGTCCACATCTGCTTTTTCTAACTGCACTATGAGGTTTAACACTTTCTCGCGAGATAGCGTTGGTCTTGCAAAGATAACCTCATCAACTTGATGATCTTCTATGATCCTGCCAATATCCTTCATCGATCCAATGATTTCCTTGCCCAAATATCTTTTACCTTGCCCCGCCTCAGCAATGAAACCGACTGCATAATACCCCAACTGGGGAAAATTATATATCTTTTCCAACAACATCTGACCTGTTTCCCCGGCCCCAACTATAAGCACTCGAGTAGCGTTGATGCC
>CBDUWK010000198.1:0-5045 GCA_965370905.1 uncultured bacterium
GAACGTTGGAGTCTATCCGGGCACTGTCTACGCCTACGATGAGTTCCAATTCACAAAAGAATTCCCGAGTGGTGTATTACCTGAAGAAGAACAACCACAAAGTTATACTTTGATGGAGGTTTATCCCAACCCATTCAATCCCGTAACAACTGTAAGTTTCAACCTCTCCAATGCAGAATACATTTCTTTAGATGTCTTTGATGCGCAAGGCAGGTTGGTGACAAGCCTTGTTGAAAGTTGGAAGGGAGTCGGGACCCACAAGGTAAGTTTCGATGCAACCGACCTCTCAGGCGGTATATACTTCGCACGGATGGAGGCGGGTAATTTCACAACCACGCAAAAGTTGGTGTTGCTAAAATAGTACTGAACTCTGATTAACGAGAGGCGCACAGATGTGCGCCTTTTTTTCTTTAGAAATTACTTGACAAAGGTGGATTTTCTCCTTATATTAATCAATTGTTTAGATCATATGCTTAAATCATCTGATTAATAGTGATATAGATGGCAGTAGGAAAAACGAAAAAAAGCTCCTCGGAAATTTCTGATCCTCGCAGCAGAATATTGGAAGCAGCGTTTCAAGCTTTCGTCGCGAAGGGTCTTGAAGGCGCACGCACTCGGGAGATTGCACAGGCTGCCGGTGTGAATGTCGCCATGGTGCACTATTATTTTGGGAGCAAATATGAACTTTATTTGAAGGTCGTTCAACCGATATTTGCACAGATCAGTGAAAAACTGAAGATTTCCTCGCTTGGCAGCAGAAACCTCCCGGATTTAATTGAGACTGTAGTGGATACATATTTTGATTTTTTAAAGGAACATCCCAGCTTTCCAAAACTGATGATGTGGGAGATAGTCACTGGTGGAAAGAACCTGGATGCCATTTTACGTCCTACTTTATTCAGTGAGGATGGTTGGACGCCAGAAATGATGTTGAAAGCATTTAAAGACAGTCTCGATAGTGGTACCGGTGAGCAGCATTCCCCAAAACAGGCATTAATCAGCCTCATTGGGCTATGCGTGTTTCCATTTATCGCCAGCACTATAATCTCCACGGTTTTTCCTGATTCAAGCCTCGATTCGAGTTTTATTGAGGAACGTCGAGGTCACGTAAAAGTACTACTTATTCGAGGATTATCGTTAAATAATAGATGATGGCTAACGTAATGCTTAAGAGAAAAAATAACCTGCTGAAACTGGCGGGATTTGCCATAATTCTGACGCCATTCGTAACCAATACAGCCCTATCTCAGAGGTTAACGCTTGAAGAGTCCATTCAGAGAGCTCTGGAGGTTTCACCTGAGTTGCAGATAGCACGGGAAGAGGTAAAACGCGCGGAATTTGCTACGAAAAAGACAGTTGCCGGGCGACTGCCACAGCTCGATTTCAGAGCTCAGTATATCTATACCTCTGAAGTGATGAAGATGGTTCAACCAGCGACCACCGTTGACCTGGGAATTATGGATTTCACGATTCCCGGGCAGGAGTTATCTTTTGGTGATGAACATACTGCAGATTTTAAGTTACTGTTAACTCAACCGATCTTCACGGGTTTCGGTCTCCAGAAAGCCCACCGGGTGGCGCGTATTGATTTTCTGGTCAAAGAAGCCGATTTAGGGCACGTTGAAAGGGAAATCGGCTGGAAAGCAGAGGAGACCTATACGCTCGCTCAAAAAGCATCCGCTATCTCAGAAGCAATGCAGAAGCAGGTTGATATTCTGGTACGCCATTATGCCGATGCGGTACTTAGAGTCCAGGAAGGAGTTGCGCCACTGGAAGTCTCCGCCCGTGCGGAGCTTTCGCTTGAACGGGCTCACATGGAGCTTCAGTCCGCCCAACGGAAGCGGGAACTCGCATTCATAGCGCTAAAAGAGATGCTCGACCTCACCGCCAACGATCCGGAACCTGTTCTTGATCAATTATCACTGATTTCAGTTACTACCCTAAACGAATCTGACGTTCTACTGGAAGCTCTTAATAACCGCCCAGAACTGGAGATAACTAACCTGCAGAAAGATATCCTTAACCAACTGGTTGGTGTACAACAGGCATCATATTATCCCTCGTTGATCGCCTTTGGTGCTTTGAATTACGGGAGGCCGGGAATTGACCGAATCGCTAATGACTGGGTGTTTTACCAGACCGCCGGGATCTCTCTCAATTGGACCTTATGGGATTGGAATAAGAGGAGCAGTCAGGTACAGCAGGCGCGTATTTCCTGCCGCCAGTTGGATGAAAACAGGGATGCTCTGGAATCGAAGATCAGAATTGAAGTGCACTTAGCGTTAAGGGCGCTCGATGATGCTGAGCAACGCCTTCAAATTGCCCGCAAGAGCCACAACCTCAGTCATGATATTCTGGGCTGGGTGCAGGAGCGTTATAATCAGGGCACAGCATCAGAGACGGAGTTCTTGGATGCTGTCGATGATTTCAACCGCTATAAATTAGAAAACGTGGTCGCCTTGGCGGATTACCAGCGGGCTCGGGTCCAACTGTCGAGAGCGTGTGGAACCGAGGACATATGGGGTGGAGGAAAGGCATCGGTCAAGTCCCAATAATCGATAAATTAAACAATAATTTGTATATAGGGTCACAAAATGAAAATTATGAACGTAGCAAGTTTTGCCATCCTCGGTATCGCCTGCCTTTTTAATGGGTGCGGTAAAAATGATATAGCTGATTTCGTTGGTTCCGGAACGCTGGAGGCGGATGAAGTTCTCGTTAGTTCGCTTCTGGCAGGGAGAGTCGATACTGTTGCGGTCTCACAGGGCGATCAGGTTAGAGCAGGACAATTGATCGCCAGGATCGACGTTCGAAAACTGAACGCGCGGCTGCGTCAGAGCCAGGCAAGCTTGGAAGAATTGCTGATTAGCAGGCGAATTGCACAGAGTTCGGTCAAACAGGCAGAAGATAGCTTCAATAATATTGCAGCCAAGTTTAAAAGGCAGCAGAATTTGCTTAAATCTGGCAGCTCCACGCAACAAATCGTCGATGATCTCTCGACTCAAGTAGCCCTGGCTCGATCACAATTGACTGTTGCTAAGGATCAATTGATGGTTCTGGAGGCGAAGCAGGATCAAGTTGAAGCAACTATCGATCTCGTTCAACTGCAGATAGCGGACGGAAGTGTCCTTTCGCCGTTGACCGGCACAATCATCGAAACCTACGTCGAAAGCGGTGAGAACGTAGCGCCTGGCAGCCCCGTGGTAAAGATCGTCAATATGGATGAAATGTGGCTTAGAATCTACGTGAGCGAACAGGATGTCGGGTCAGTGAAATTGGATGCTGAACTTAAAATAATGGTCGATGCTCTTCCTGAGGAGACGTTCGAGGGATACGTAACCTGGGTTTCACCTCGCGCAGAATTTACGCCCAGAAATATCCAGACCAGGGAAGCTCGCGCTGATTTAGTTTTCGCCGTCAAGGTGGAATTCAAGAATCCCGATCATTCTGCGCTTATAGGGATGCCCGCAGACGTGGTGCTGCCGTAATGAATAATCCGCTGATTATAGTCAGAGGACTGCTCAAATCGTTTGACGGCAACAAGGCGCTGCAGGAATTAGATCTTGAGATTGAAGCGGGAATGATGTTCGGGTTAATTGGACCGGACGGAGCGGGGAAGACCACCCTGTTGAGAATTTTATGTGGACTTCTTTTACCCGATAGTGGAGATGTGAGTGTTCTGGGTTTTAGCCCCATAACAGAACAGGAAAAGATCAAAAGCCAGATTGGGTATATGCCGCAGCGATTCTCTCTCTATCCTGATCTTACGGTTAGAGAGAACCTGCGCTTCTTTGCGGATATCTATGGCATATCGAAGACAGAATGGCGCAGTAGATACGAACGATTGATGGAATTTAGTCGTTTGGGACCTTTTGTTAAAAGGAAGGCAGGCGCTCTCTCAGGAGGAATGAAGCAGAAATTGGCGTTATCCTGCACCCTTATCCATACCCCGAAACTGCTAATTCTGGACGAACCTACCACCGGCGTCGATCCTGTCAGTCGTATGGAGTTCTGGGATATATTGCGCGATTTAAAATCACAGGGAGTTACCATTCTGGTCACAACACCTTATATGGATGAGGCTGCACTCTGCGATTATGCCGCCTTGATGTATAAAGGGAAAATCCTGGCGCGAGGAACTCCAGGGAATATTGTAAAGCAATTCCCACATAGCCTGATTCGAGTATATACCGCAGAGGCTCAAAAAGCTTCGAAAATATTAAAATCCATTGATGCGTTCGAATCTGTCGAACTCTACGGAGACCGCGTACACGTTGCTACATCCGATATTGAATCGAGTGTTGTGCTGATTGAAGAGACGCTGCATAAACAGGGGATCATCTATTCATCCATCAACGAAACCAACCCAAATTTGGAAGACACATTCGTTCATCTGGTGAAACAGGAATCTTGAAATAGAAATAGTGGGGCTGTCCCAAAAGCCCCGAAGAGAAAAAATGAATCATTCCAATATCACCATAAAAGCAGATAAACTGATTCGTAAGTTCGGTAATTTTACCGCGGTTAATGGCATTTCATTAGAGGTGAAACGCGGCGAAGTTTTCGGTTTCCTGGGAGCTAACGGAGCTGGTAAAACTACTGCAATACGCATGTTCTGCGGACTTTTGAAACCTACTGCCGGCGAAGCCTGGGTTGCGGGGTTATCGCTTCGTAAAAATCAACGAAAGATCAAACAGCGGATAGGATATATGTCACAGAAGTTCTCCCTGTACGAAGAGCTTCTGGTTGGAGAAAATCTGGATTTTTACGCCGGTGCCTACGGATTGAGTGTTTCGGAAGCTGCGCGTCGGAAAGAAGAGATTTTAACGCAGTTCTCACTTGCAGAAATGAGCAAACGTCAGACGCGCGACCTCCCCCTGGGATGGAAACAGCGACTGGCGCTGGGTTGTGCTCTGCTGCACCGCCCGGAAATCCTGTTTTTGGACGAACCCACCGGAGGTGTGGATCCCGTAACCAGGAGAAACTTCTGGGAAATGATTCACAGCCTGGCAGCAGATGGCACTACCGTCTTTGTTACCACTCAT
>CBDUWK010000199.1:0-5043 GCA_965370905.1 uncultured bacterium
TATTTTGAGCTGGTCGTATAATCATACACGCCTCCATTAAAAAGATATAATCTATTCTTTATAACTTTAACAGTTTGATCGCTGTTTTTCAAGCATAATTTTTATTATTTTCTATCAGATAAATTACATTATAACTGCGAAAACAAGAAGAGGTGAATGGGCAAAGCCATTCACCCTGATTTTTACATGTTGGGAAGCAGAAACAGTTTCTAAAGTGAATTAGTCACAAATAGAGCCAAGTCGTGAATCCGATAATAGTGGTTATAGAATCCTTCTGACAATGCTTATTCGGTTCACCGCCCTTTCCAGGGCAACATGAGCTCTATTCAAGTCGGAATCAGTATGTTCGCCGATGAGACGTTTGCGGGCACGATCTTTAGCGGCTTCTGCGCGTTCCAGGTCAATGTCTTCTGCGAACTCAGCGGTTTCTGCCAGAATTACCGTTCGGTCCGGATTTACTTCGATAAATCCTCCGGAGGTCGCCAGTTCTCTGGTTTTATCTTTCTCGGTAACAGCAACCTTTCCTACTGCGAGTGATGTGATAAAGGGAGTATGTCCAACTAATACACCAAAGGATCCTTCAACTCCCGGGGCACGCAGATGCTCTACCGGTTTAGAGAAGACCAATCCTTCCGGTGTCACGATATCCAACTGAAATGTATTCGCCATTTTTGTTATTTAATCTAAGTCATTGACAATTGAATTAAGCTGCAGCTTGTTTTTCTGCTCTCTCAAGAACTTCTTCGATAGGTCCAGCCATATAGAACACCTGTTCTGGAATATGGTCGTATTCACCATCGACGATTCCCTTAAATCCTTTGATGGTATCTTTAATGGGGACATATTTACCCCCTTTACCGGTAAAGGCTTCAGCAACGAAGAAGGGTTGTGAGAGGAACTTTTGAATCTTCCTGGCTCTGTTGACTGTGACTTTGTCCTCATCTGAAAGTTCGTCCATACCAAGGATCGCGATGATATCCTGAAGGTCCCTATAACGCTGCAGAACTTCCTGAACTCTCTTGGCGATCATATAATGTTCCTCACCGACGATACCGGGATCCATAATCCGGGAGGTGGAATCCAACGGATCCACCGCAGGATAAATTCCCAACTCTACGATCTGTCTAGACAAGACAGTAGTAGCATCGAGGTGTGCGAAAGTGGTAGCTGGCGCAGGGTCGGTAAGATCATCTGCGGGGACGTAGATAGCCTGGACAGACGTAACAGATCCCTTCAAGGTAGAGGTTATACGCTCCTGCATTGCGCCCATTTCAGTTGCCAGGGTGGGCTGATAACCTACTGCAGAAGGCATCCGTCCGAGTAGCGCTGATACTTCGCTGCCCGCTTGCGTGAAGCGGAAGATGTTGTCGATGAACAAGAGTACATCTTTTCCTTCGTCACGGAAGTATTCAGCAAGTGTAAGGCCTGTCAATGATACCCGCAGACGACAACCGGGGGGTTCGTTCATCTGTCCGAAAGCCATCGCTACCTTGGAAGTTTTGATGGCTTCATGATCGACTTCCTTCAGGTCGAACTTATTTACGTCAAATTTATCGCCATAGTTCATCACTTTGGATTCGATCATTTCACGGAGCAGGTCGTTCCCTTCACGTGTTCTTTCACCTACACCAGAGAAAACACTGATACCGCCATGCGCTTTGGCGATGTTATTAATCAATTCCATAACGATGACGGTTTTACCAACACCGGCACCACCGAAGAGACCGATCTTCCCGCCTTTTGCAAATGGTTGGATCAAATCGATAACCTTGATGCCGGTTTCGAGCATTTCGGCTTTAGTTTCGAGGTCGACCAATTTAGGCGGATCGCGATGAATGGGATAGTATGTATCGGATTTGATTTCACCCAAGCCATCAATTGGTTCACCGGTCACATTTATAAGACGTCCCAGCGTTGCAGGTCCGACGGGAATTGTAATGGGGCTATCGGTATCAAAAACTTCATCGCCGCGTTTCAAACCATCGGTGCTGTCCATAGCGATCGCACGTACCATTCGATCTCCGAGATGCTGCTGGACTTCAAAGATCAGGTCATTCTGACCTTCACGCGGAATCTTCAAGGCCTGGTAAATGGGTGGAAGATTACCTTCGGGGAAGGCAATATCCACTACCACACCGATAATTTGACGGATGTACCCTTTATTCATTGTTACTCCAGGTGATGTTTATTTATAAGCATATAAAAAATTACTAATAAAGTTAATTCTCTACTTCATTCCTTCTGCACCAGCCACAACTTCCAGAAGCTCTTTAGTAATTGCCGATTGGCGCGCTTTATTGTATTGTAGAGTAAGGGAATCGATTATTTCGCCGGCGTTTTTGGTAGCGCTTTCCATTGCAGTCATGCGCGCACCATGTTCGGCAGCGTTGGACTCCAAGAATACGCGCCACATTTGGACATTTACGTAAAGCGGTAAGACGCCTGAGAGTACCGTGAGTGGTTCAGGTTCGTAGAGAAAATCTACTTTAGTTCCAGTATCTTCGGATTCATCCGGGACGATCGGCAGCAATTGTTCAACAACTATGTTTTGCTGTATAGCAGACTTGAACTCGTTGTAGATCAAATATACCCGATCCAGTTTCTCGTGAACATAGAAGTCGATCAAGGATTCCCCAATTGCAGAGGCGACGCCGAAATGTAAATCCTGGAAGAGTTGATTATGTGCCTGCAGAACTATATAGCCCTTTTTTCTGAAGAAATCGGATCCTTTTCGACCGATGGTAACCATCTGGATCGTAGGATCGATAGCCTCAAAAGACTCTATCTCTTTGACGGCACGTTTAATTATATTGGTATTGAAGCTGCCACAGAATCCACGGTCGGCAGTAACGACGATTACTCCAATCTCTTTCGGTTCGCGAATGGCGAGCAGTGGGTGCTGCGACCGATCACACCTGCTGGACAAATCTTTGATGACATCGCGCAGTTTGTAAGAATACGGTCGGGCTTTAATGATATTTTCCTGGGCGCGGCGCAGTTTTGCAGCCGCCACCATCTTCATGGCGCGAGTGATCTGCTGGGTTGATTTGACCGATGAGATGCGGCGTTTTATCTGTTTTAACGAGGGCATAGAAACTCTTCAGTAGCGGTGATTATGTTGTTGTCCTTCTGTTGGGGGTTACTCCCAACCAATCGAGATTTGACACACCTACCTATTTATAAGGGATTTACAGCTTTCAGGCAGCCTGTTCTACAGAAAAGCCTTGAATAAATTCTTCAAGAGATGCTTTGAGTTTGTTTTCAAGGTCATCTGAAATAATCATTTTTTCGGCAATCTCTTGGAGCTGTTCCGGATGAGTCGCCTTGAGGAACTTTATCAGTTCAGATTGCCAGCGTTTTACTTCTGTAGCGGGGAAAGAATCAGCGTAACCATTTACTGCCGCGAAAATTGTAGCGACCTGTTCAGCCATGGGGATGGGTGCGTATTGACCTTGTTTAAGCACTTCCACCAGTCTCTCACCTCGGGTCAACTGTGCCAGTGTCGCCTTATCCAGGTCAGAACCGAATTGTGCAAAAGCGGCAAGTTCGCGATATTGCGCAAGGTCTAATCTCAACGAACCTGCAACCTGACGCATTGCTTTGGTTTGAGCATTGCCACCCACTCGGGAAACAGATATACCGACATTAACAGCCGGTCTGACACCAGCGTAGAAAAGATCGGGTTCCAAGAATATCTGGCCATCGGTGATTGAGATAACATTCGTGGGGATGTAGGCGGAAACGTCACCAGCCTGGGTCTCAATTATGGGCAATGCTGTGAGTGACCCTCCGGGTGCAGTACAACCAAACCCAGCCGCTACTTCCGGATTGCTAGACATCTTGGCGGCACGTTCCAGGAGACGCGAGTGCAGATTGAATATATCACCAGGGTAAGCCTCACGACCAGGTGGGCGGCGTAACAGGAGGGAAAGCTGCCGGTATGCCCAAGAGTGCTTTGTCAAATCATCGAAAACGCAGAGAGCATGACGACCGGAATCTCTGAAATATTCTCCTATAGCCGCTCCGGCGAAGGGGGCAAGATACTGAATTGGCGCGGTTTCTTCAGCTGTTGATGATACTACTATGGTATGGGCCAGAGCGCCGTGATCTTCCAACGTCTTTATCACCCTGGCGACGGTGGAGCCTTTTTGGCCAATAGCGACATAGATACAGACTACATCTTTGCCCTTCTGATTAATAATCGCGTCCACAGCTAAGGCGGTTTTACCGGTCTGCCTGTCACCGATTATCAATTCGCGTTGACCACGGCCGATGGGAATCATGGCGTCAATTGCCATTATACCTGTATCTAAGGGTTCGCTGACAGGCTGGCGGTAGATCACACCTGGCGCCTTTTTTTCGGCGGGACGATAACTATCGGTCTTGATTGGTCCTTTCCCATCAAGAGGGAATCCTAAAGGATTTATGACGCGGCCAAGGAGTGCATCACCTACGGGAACCTCAACGATGCGCTTGGTGCGCTTGACGATATCACCTTCCTTGATTTTAGTATAATCACCAAAAACTGCGATACCGACATTATCTTCTTCGAGGTTCAGAGTCATTCCGTATACGTCATTGGGAAACTGTACCAATTCGGAAGCCATGACGTTTTCCAAGCCATAGACGCGAGCGATACCATCGCCCACCTGGATGACTTCTCCCACCTCATCGACTTCAGCTTTGGTATCGAATCCTGCGATTTGTTTTTTAATGATCGAGGTAATTTCTTCGGGTCTGATTTGCATTTTTACATTCCCTTATCACATTCGAGGAATCTGAATATTGGCTATACCATATAACTAAACTTCTTCAAATCTAATTAGTCATCTGAAGCCAGGTTATTTCAAATTCACTTGTTGGCTATTTTTATGAGTTTTAGCAACTCAGGTTTTTAGAATTTCTTCGCGTAATCCCGCGAGCCTGCCGGTTACAGTGGCATCCAGGAGCTGGTGCCCAATTTGGAGCCGAATACCACCTAATATAGTAGGATCGACAGCACACTGGATCTGCACATTTTTGCCGGTACGATCAGATAATTTT
>CBDUWK010000200.1:0-5032 GCA_965370905.1 uncultured bacterium
GAGGTTATCCTTGCCATTATTCGTCCACCCACCGTTCGGATAGCTGGCAAGTAGTTCCTCAAGCTTTTCGATACCCGCGTCATAATCTCCGGTCTGGTAAACCTTCGTAACTGCAAGACCGTACAACGCACGGTCATATAGATGTGTATCCTTATGCTTTTTCTTTACCTCCTCGAATATTGCTGTTATCTCCTCGAATTGACCCTGCCTGAATAGACCCTGAATCTGGCTGAGCCTTTCAAAATCCTCCCATGGTACATCGACAGATTCCGATACAAACTCACGCTCTTCAGCCAGTATTCTACCTGCGATCGGGAAACCCGAATAATCGTACATCAAATCCGCCAGCTTATGGGCCGCATCTTCTTTACGGTTGATCTCCTTTAAGGCTTGAGCCTGGGCGAATCTTACTTCCGCGGCTGTCCCTCCCGGCCGAATGAAAGCTGCGAGCTCCTCATAGACTTTAATTGCATAATCCGGGTCATTGAGTTCCGCCAGAGTATTCTGACAGCCTTCTACTACTTCATTCACCCATACGTCCGGCATTTCGTAACTCTCGCCGTAGGCATGTTTTAAGCCTGCCCTGTAGTTGTCCACTGCTTCTTTGATAATGCCGCGTTCCAGCGCTATTTCGGCCAATCTTCGATAGGCATCAGCAGCCCATTTAGTTCCCTCATAATTCTCTGCTAATGTTCTAAATTTCTTTTGAGCAGCTTCTATATCACCAAGCTCTACCGTGGTGATGCTGGCTGAGTTGAAAAGAGCGACCGGCGCTAAGCTATGTTCGGAATTAGCCTCCGCGAACTCCTGATAACCTTTGACTGCTGCGGCGTGTTCACCTCGCCAGTTGAGATCCCATGACTCCTGAAACAGGTCATTCGTATCAGCAAACGCTGTCGAAACCAGAAAACATAGCACCAAAGACAATAGTATTCTCTGCATAGATCTACCTCCCTTGCATGATGGGCATATTATAGTGAAATAAAGTAAAACATACAAGCAAAATTTATACCTTCTATTTTTTTTCTGATATAAACCTGAAAACCCCGCTCGCTGCATCAGATCGAATAGCACCATGTAGCAATTCATTACATAATCAATATATGACGACTTTGAATTCATCGCATTCAGTTCATATCTTCCTTGACTATCTCGCATATATGTGTCATATTGTTAAAACAATATCATACTACGATTTTAGACTGAAACAATAATAAACGAGGAGGAATTTATGGACAAATCCTTAGAAGAATTCTTTGAAGGTGATTTCCTCAAGGAATTGAAAGCGAAATTCCAGAGTAAGGGAACCGGTCGCATGATTTTCTACCTGGTAGCGGCATTTTTTGTCATCTGGTTGCTGACTGGCATCTATATCGTAAGCCCCGGTGAAATGGGCGTAGAGCGCCGTTTCGGTAAGATGACTTCTACTGCCGGTCCGGGACCACACTGGCACATCCCCCGCCCCTTCGAGCAGGTGAATGTTGTTAAGGTTGAAGAAATTCGCAGCATGGAGCTCGGCTTCAGAACAATTCACCCGGGACCACCTCCGCGTATTAAATCCTATCCGGTAGAATCACTTATGATAACCGGCGATGAGAACCTGGTGAACGTCAGAGTTGTCATCCAATACCGCATCAGCAGCCTTCCGGATTATCTCTTCAAAGTCTGGGATCCTGAAGGAAGCGCAGACCGACGCACCTTGAGAGATGCTGCTGAAACAGCCCTCCGCGGTGTTGCCGGCAGCATGATCATCGACCAGATCTTGACCGTCGGCAGAGCCAAAGTTCAGGATGATACCCGCGTTCACCTGCAACAGCTTATGGACCTCTACCAGACCGGATTGCTGATCACGGCCGTAAAGCTGCAGGCTGTCGATCCACCGGAACAGGTGCAGGCTTCCTTTAAAGATGTGGTCAGCGCCAAGGAAGATCGCGAGAGGATCATCAATGAAGCTCAGGCTTACAAGGAAGATCTACTGCCAAAGGCGCGTGGTGAGGGCCAGCAGATGTTGCGAGCAGCAGAAGCTTACAAGGAGACCCGCGTTAGACAATCCCAGGGCGACGCGGCGCGCTTTTTATCTATGCTCAAGGAATACCGAGTCGCCAAGGACATAACTCGCCGCCGCCTCTATTTTGAAACTATCCAGGAAGTGCTTTCGAAAGTTAATAAAATTGTCGTATCGAAGGACGTTGCAGGAAAAACGCTCCCGCTTCTACCATTGGGAGACTTCAGCACGACTATTCCTTTAGCTGAGGCACAGAAAGGAGGCCAATAATGAAGAAGAGCACGATAGTTTATGGTGTGATCGCACTGTTTGCACTGATCATTATGACCGACGCATTTTTTACTGTCGATGAGACCGAACAGGTGATCGTCATCCAATTAGGTCGTTACATCAGATCGGTGCAGGAACCCGGTCTCCATGTTAAAGTTCCTTTCATTCAGTCAGTCACCACCTATGAGAAAAGACTGCTCCGCTATGATGCTCCCATCGCCGAATTTATGACCAAGGATAAGAAAGCGCTGGTAGTTGACGCTTACGCCCGCTTTAAGATCGTTGATCCCCGCAAGTTTTACGAGACCTTGAAGGACATGCCCCGCGCCAACGCCCGTCTTGACGCTATCATCTCATCAACTTTGCGCGAAGCGGTAGCTTCTCACTATCAATCGGACATTATTACCGAGAAACGCGAGCCGATAATGGAAGAGGTGCACAAGGTAACGTTAAAGAAAGGTGCAGAGTTCGGAGTGGAAATAGTTGACGTCCGCATCAAACGCACCGATTTCCCTCACGAGATTGCGGAGAGCATCTACGCCAGAATGCGCGCCGAACGTCAGCGCATCGCCAAGCGTTATCGCAGCGAAGGCGCAGAAGAGCAATTGGAGATCAAGGCGGAAACGGACAAGAAAAAAGCTATCATTATAGCTGAAGCCAAACGCCAGAGCGAAGAAATTCGCGGTGAAGGCGACGCCCAGTCGATCAAGATCTACGCTGGCGCTCTGAATAGAGATCCCGAATTCTATGCCTTCTTGCGCAGCCTCGAGGTGTACCGGGAATCTCTCGATGAAGGCAGCACTTTAGTTTTAACTTCTGATTCGCCTTTATTCAGATATCTGGAAAGCCCCAGAACGGGAAGGTGAAAACTACTCTAAGTTCGCTTTTGGAGCAGGCATACGTTCAGTTGCCTGCTCCTTTTATTTTCCAATCCTGATAAGGCTTGACAAAAAATGTATAATTTCGTATCTTACAATTTGATTTATTAATAGATTCAACTCCGCTTTGTCTGAACAATTCGATGAACGTAACAACGTCTTCGCCCGGCGAGATTTAGTTCCCGGAAGCCCGGAATACGAAGCATTCTATACCCTCCATCCGGAATGGAAGTGGTCGGATGATGATAACCGCTCCCGTCAGGAGTTGGGGACGTTTATCAGCGCTGCCGACATGGGCTTCTACAAATCGCCTGCCTGGTTAATGCGGCAAATAGGTGCGCCGAATATTGTCGATGGCTCACCTTCGGCAAAACAGATAGAAATCTCCCCAGAAAGAGCGGCAGTGAAGATAATAGCTTTTGCTAAGAATCTTGGTGCAGATCTGGTTGGCATCAGCAACCTTAAGCAGGACTACATTTACAGCCACCGCGGCAGACAGATATACGAGGAAGAAACCTGGGGTTCGCCAATCGAATTGACTCATAAATATTCCATCAGCTTGGGATTTCGTGAAGACGTCCAAATGATCCGCACCGCGCCTGGCTCCCCTGAACTATTTGAAACTGCCGCAGTTTACCTTAAATCCGCCGTTGTATCTATCGTCCTGGCAAACTACATCCGCTCGTTGGGATACCCGGCACGCGCTCATCATTTCCGCAATTACCAGGTCGTGCCTGTTCCACTTGCCGTCGAAGCTGGTTTAGGCGAATTGGGACGATGCGGCTTTCTGCTGACCAGGGAATTTGGCAACTGCCTTCGCCTCTCAACCATCACGACAGATTTACCCCTACTATGCGACGAACCTGTCTACATAGGCGTAAACGATTTCTGTGACCGCTGTAAAATTTGCGCTGAGGCATGTCCCTCAAACGCCATTCCTACGGGGAATAAAGTTGAAGTCAGAGGCGTGCGTAAATGGCAGATCGATGACCTGAATTGTCATACTTATTGGACCAAGGTTGGCACCGATTGCGGCATGTGCATCGCCTCATGTCCCTGGTCGCAGCCGGATGTCTGGTATCATAAAATGGCTTCTCTCTGGGCTATAAAATCAAAACTTGCCCGGAAAATTCTTCTCTGGCTTCACCCCATCTTTTATGGAAAATATAAACCTAGGGAAATCCCGCAATGGGTAGATCCCAGACAAAACCGGAAATAACGTTCTTCAATTCGAATTACAGAGGCAGAATATTTTATATTTGCAGGTAACTTCGGAACTTTCTATCAGGGAAAATCATTACTTAAACAGGAGCTTGAATGTCAGCTAAAATTATTGATGGCAAGGCTGTTGCAGCCGAGATAAAAGCAGAGATCGCCGCAGAAACTTTAGATTTAAAGGCGAGGGGGGTAATCCCTGGACTTGGATTTATCCTTGTCGGTGAGGATCCCGCTTCGCGTACCTATGTCCGCATGAAAGGTAAAGCCTGCGAAGCTGTTGGCTTCTATTCGTTGACACAAAAACTTTCTGCAGAAACCTCCCAGGAAGAGCTCCTGAAAATGGTGAAGAGATTCAATCTTGATCCCGATATCAGTGGATTTCTGGTGCAGCTACCGCTCCCCGATCAATTTGATGAAAATGAAGTCATTGAAGCAGTCGATCCTTCCAAGGACGTCGATTGTTTCAATCCCTATAATGTGGGTCTCCTCCCTACCGGAAGGGAAGCATTCGCACCGTGCACTCCGTCAGGCATAGTAGAACTCCTCCTGCGCGGTGGTTACGATCCATCAGGAAAACATGTGGTAATCGTAGGTCGCAGTTCTATCGTGGGACGCCCGCTGGCAACCCTGCTGTCGCGCAAAGCTGCAGGCGGAAACGCCA
>CBDUWK010000201.1:0-5031 GCA_965370905.1 uncultured bacterium
TGATACAATGCCAGGGTGGTGGTGAATCCGAATAGGAAGGTTGAAGATATTTTTCCAGGTCAATTTTCAACCGGCGGAGTTCCTGCTGAAGAGGTCTTTCTGCTATCCTCGCACTCAGCAGCGCCTCTCCGAGGATTAAGTCTCCACGTGAGATTAGAGCTGCTATACTTTCGGTTCGCGTCGATTCGAAACGGATAGAGGTTCGGGGGATTGAATTGATTGCAGTACGTAACTCTTTTTTTGCGGCATCAATGTATCCGGTTGAGGCGAAAGGCGCCGCTTCCCAGGGTGTTCCCGGTTTGGGGATAAAAGTTGAGACACTTAAATCCAGCTTTAAGCTGCGGGGCGTTTCCTTGCGGATGGCATTGATGAGTCTATATATAGCTTCCGGAGGTTCAGGATCGGGCAAACCGATCAAAAAGTATAGGCGAAGCTTTTGAAAACCTGCGCGGCTGGCATTCTGAGCCAACCTGATCAGGTCATCATCAGATGATTTCTTGCCGAACTGAAATCGCAAACTTTCGCTCCCTGTTTCAGGAGCAACTGTCAATGTTTTGCATCCACCAGCCACGAGTAATTTCAACAATTCTTCGTCAGTACGTTCGATCCTGAGGGAAGACAATGTGATTTCGCGACCAGAGTGTATCACTGCCGCTACGATTTCCTTTAGGTTAGGATGATCACCAACCGCAGCGCCTACCAAGCCTATCTTAGGGGCACCCAGTGCGTCGGTTTCTTTCAGTTTATCCAATACGGCTTGCAGGTCGGCGAAACGTGCCGGAAAAGTTGTGCATACCGCACAGAATTGGCATTTTCGGGGGCAACCTCTGTTGATTTCAATCAACCAGCAAGCACCGAAATGACCTTTGGGATGAACAGCATGTGAAATCGCTGGGTCATGGGGATAATCGTGGTATTTTGCAGTGGCAACCTCTTTGTGGGGAAATTCAGGACTCCAAACAAAAGGTAATTCTGCGCATTTTTCTAAAATAGCTGCTTTCGAACTACCGCTTTGGACACCTCTCTCATAAACATCGAGCCATTTGAGGACTGCAACTTCACCCTCCCCCAGGATGGCGCAATCAATAACCGCGCTCCAGGGAAAAGGGTTCAGGGTAACGGTCATTCCGCCTGCAACAATGATGGGATCTGAATCGCTGCGTTGGGAAGATTCCGGGTCTATTCTTGATTTAATGAGGCTGTCGATTACGGAAATAAGATCAAGATCGAAGCTTGAGGAGATGAAGATTAAGGGGAAAGCTGACAATGGAAGACCGGTATCGATACCAACCGGCTCCACAGCCTTTCTGGGGTCCCAGAAAGCACGATCGCAGATGAAGCCCTCGACTGAATTAAGACGATTCCATATCGTTAAAAAACCCAAATTAGCCACGGCGGTTTGATAAGGAGCGGGAAATAAAATTACCGCCTGTGGCTTTCGGGCTTTTGGAATGGTGAACGAACACCTCTCTTCAGGTTTGAAATCGTCAGACCTATGAGATCGATTTTTTCTCTGTTCCTTCACCACATCGAATTGAAAAACAGACTATCCTTTTCATTCATTCAATCGAAATTTCTAAATCCTACTTACTTTTAATAGCGTTTTTACTACCGTTAGTCCATCTGTTTTCGCAAAAAGGCAGGGATGGTGTAATCGTCCTGATTAATAGGGCTGGCGGCAGGACGTTCAATGGAAATCTTCTTCGCTCTGGCGGTAGCCTCCACTGATTCTTCAGATGGTTCTGGTGAAGTTAGAGGCACTGGCCGGTCGGTGATCAGGCGCTGAGGTCGATAGCTGACCTGGCGCGAATAGTCACCCAGAGCTCTCTGATCTCCGATTCGTGGTCTTACCTTTCTCTCTACTATTTCATTGAATCCGGTCGCGATAACGGTCACCCGGACTTCGTCCCCTGCTTTCGGATCGATAACAGCACCGACGAAGATATTGGCATCATCCCCTACTGCCTCATGGACTACATTGGAAGCCTCGTTATAATCGTCGAAACTCAGATCGCCCGTGATATTCGCTAATACAGCTTTAGCACCCTGGATGCAAACGTCTTCCATGAAGGGTGAGGCGATAGCTTGCTGAGCTGCTTCGATAGCACGGTTTTCACCCTTTGCCAATCCCACTCCCATCAGGGCATCTCCACCTGCGGCCATGACGGATTTTACATCGGCAAAATCGAGGTTAATCAATCCTGGAACCATGACCAAATCGCTGATGCCCCGAGTCGCCTGGAGGAGCACTTCATCAGCCTTGGAGAATGCCTCCTTTAAAGGCGTTCCCCTTTCAATGATGGTAACTAATCTCTGATTGGGGATCAATATCAGAGTATCCACGTATTCTTTGATCTTCTTTAAACCCTCCTCAGCCCTGACCATACGCTGACGGCCTTCAAATAGGAATGGTTTGGTTACTACTGCAACAGTAAGAATTCCCAGATCCTTGGAGACCTGAGCTACTATTGGAGAGGCTCCAGTACCGGTCCCGCCGCCCATACCTGCCGTGATAAAGATCATATCGGTGCCATTCAGAAGATCGTAAAGTTTGTCACGATCTTCTTCCATAGCTTGCCGTCCGAGTTCCGGATCCGCACCCGCACCCAACCCGGAATTGCCGATGGGAAGAACTTTTTCAGCTTTCGACAATTCCAGAGCCTGCTTATCGGTATTGATGGCAATAAATTCTACTCCTGCGAGGTTCGCTTCGATCATGCCATTTATGGCATTATTCCCCGCCCCTCCAACGCCGATGACTTTAATGCGGGCAGTCTTATTATCATCGTCGCCGAACCTAATTCTCAATTCTTCCATGTCCGCTCCTTGTTTTTATTATACATTATATTTTATACAGTATCAAAATTATCACACAGCAATGTTTTAAAAGAAATCGGCGAGTATCCGTTTTAAATTCTCGAATTTTCCAGATCCTAAACCAATGGTGTTACGCTTTCTGCGCTGCACTCGAAGCCCTCTACCTTCAGCATCCTGCTGCAAGGTGCCATGGAGTACTAAACCTGCCGCAGTAGCATGGATGGGCGAATCAGCCAATTCCGCCAGTCTTCCCAGTCCTTTGGGCTTTCCCAGTCTGGCCGGGAGAGCAAATACTTCTTCTGCCAGTTCTACCGTGCCTGGAATCAGCGAACCTCCACCGCATAGCACCACCCCCGCGGTCAGTTTTTGGAGAAATTCAACCTGGTGAAGGTCTTTCACGACTATGTCGAAGATCTCTTCCATTCGCGGTTGAATGATGGAGAAAATGATATCGGAGGTAACATGTCGGTCGGGACGCTCGTTGTTGCCGGGCAGAACTATATCGTTATTTTCCTTCAGATGGCTGGAATGAGCACAGCCGGACGAAAGCTTTAGCTCCTCCGCTTCATTACGGGGGATGCGCAGTCCATGGGCTAAATCGCGTGTTACACTCTCACCACCAAGGGGGATTACAGCGGTGTGGCGTATAGCACCCTCATGAAAGACCGCAATATCTGTGGTGCCACCACCAACGTCTATGAGAGTTACACCCAATTCTTTTTCATCGTCTGTTAGCACTGCGTGACTGGCAGCCAGCGATTGCAATACCAGCTCCTCGGAATGTATCTTTACCTCTTGAAGGCAGTAGGAAATAGTCTGTGCTGCGGCTAATGCGGCAGTTATTATATGAACATTGGCTTCCAACCGCAATCCTACAATGCCAACAGGATCTTTAAAACCATCGCGATTATCGACCAGAAAATCCTGCGGGATGACGTGCAACACTTCCCTGTCAGCGGGAAACTGCACTGTCTGCGCAGTCTCGATCACTCGTTGGATGTCGTCGCGTGAAATTTTATTCCCAGTGCCGTTATTGGAGCGGCCGACTGCTATCATTCCCTTGGAATTTACCGAGCGAATGTGATCGCCGGAGATTACCGTGTAAACGGAATCAACGCTGACATCCGCCATCCTTTCGGCAGCTTCAAGTGTCTGTATGATGCTGTCAACAGTCTGTTCTATATTGACTACCACCCCGTTTTTCAGGCCGAGAGAGGGACAACTTCCCATGCCAATGATGTTAAGCCCGGAATCCCCTCGCTCCGCGATCATCACGGTAGTGTTGGTTGTGCCCAGATCAAGGCCAACTAAAATATCATGATCGTTCTCGCCGGCAACTCGCTTCTTACTACCCATATCAGCCTCGAGTTAGTGATGTTAATATGTAAGCATTAAGTACTTACATTTTTTCTCTTGATAACCACTCGCCCTGAAAAGCGGAGATCTATGGTTTCAATACCCTCTATTCCAGCCCGACCCCCTTCATAGATCAAGAACGAGTAGAAATCCAGTATCTGCTGCCAGCGTGGATTGGTACCCAGTATAAGCTGGGTTTTGGTTCCAGTTAAGTTAAACAACAGACGCCCCTTACGATCCCAGGTTACCTCTGAAATCATGTACCATATTTCTGGCAATTGATAGCGCATTTTCTCCAAATACTGGAGCATTTTGTGAACCTGTTCACCTTCCAAATGGGTCCCTGATTTCAATTTTACACTTCGATTCTGCTTGAGCAACGGCAGGTCGAGAGCGCCTTGCCACTTATCGAGAGGTAACAGTATGCCGTTTTTACTAACGGCCCAGACGCTACCCGCTGCTATCAATGCAACCGGTCTCTTTTCTCCAATTGAAATAATTAACTTATGGGGGAGCCGCCGCTGTAAAACAACCTCATCCACCCAGGGATGACATTGCAGGGCTCGTTTAACGGATTCCAGGTCGATAGCAAAAAGATTGCTACCTATGATCTCGGGTAATAATGCCCGCAGCTCGGATTCATCCAAATTACCATTATGAACGAAACAGATTTCTTCAAGTGAGAAAATATCCTGCTGGCACAGGAAAATCCACAAGTGTGGATAGGCGATCCCACCGATCGCTATTAGAATTACCACCAGCATCAGGGCAATTATAAAGCTGCCGATTAATCTACTCTTGGGCGAACCTGCAGAATTCTTTACATTTTTCTTTTTACGCCCCAACCAGTTCCTCCTC
>CBDUWK010000202.1:0-5030 GCA_965370905.1 uncultured bacterium
ACGCCAAGGCTTACTTCGGCATGGGATCTATCTACCTGAAGAGCAAGCGTGAGAGGGACGCCGTGGAAGCTTTTCGCCAAGCCACCCAGCTTGATCCCCGCCACCACCTCGCTTTCACTTCTATGGCTCAAGCCCTGATTAACCTCGGTAACTTCAGTGGAGCCATAGATGCTGCTGATAACGCTATCGCCATCAAACCCAGTGCATGGAAGCCGCACTATTTAAAAGCTCAGGCTGCCAATAAAGCGGGGAGATATCAACTGGCCATTCAAGCGGGTCAAGACTGCCTGAAATATAAAGCAAATTACGCCGGCGCCTACTTTGAAATCGGATTGGCTTATAAATCACTTGGAAACAGACCAAAAGCTCTCGAATACTTCGAAAAATGTCTTAACGACCGCCAGTGGCGACCCCACGCCGAACACCATATCAAGTACATGGACGAAGAATAAAGCGAAATTCTTAAACTGAGGCCTGCTTCTCCGGAGCAGGCCTTTTCGTTACCTGTCAACGGAGGCTCGATAACAACAAAATTATTATTATCTGCGATGCCTGATAAGCAAAAAACGAATTCATTAACCGATCCCCGTCGTAAACACGCCGTCCTGGTCTCAGCCTCACTGGTCAGAAGCCAGCAAGACCGCTTGATTGCGGATTTCCAAGTCGCCTTGGCTGAAGCCTTCAGCCGTGCCGAACTCGTAGAACTTATCCTGCAAAGCCTTCTTTTCGACGGTTATCCCTGTGCTTTGGAAGGATTGATTACTCTGAAAAAGATCTCTCATGAAAACTCAACCCGCGAGGAATACACCGAGCCATATAACCGGGAAAACCTGCAGATATGGTTTAAGCGCGGTGAAAAACTCTGCCAGGAAATTTATGGTGGAAACTTCTCGCCGCTGCTGAATAACGTTGCATCCCTTTCACCGACTCTGAAGGAATGGATGTTGTACGAGGGCTATGGCCGTGTGCTCGCGCGCCCCGCCCTCCCCATTGACGTTCGAGAAATGGGTATCATCGCCATCCTAACCGTAAAAAAACTGCCCCGACAACTGCACTCCCATTTGCGTGGCGCTCTACGCGTTGGAATAAGCCGGCCCGAACTCGAGTATGCCGTGAGTCTCTGCGCCGCTTACACTACTGAGGAAAATATCCAGACCGCTTCGGAAATACTCAGAAAGTTATCCTGAAATACTGCCAATTACAGCCATTATGTCATAATATGGCAGTCAGATTGAGATAGGTAGCACATTTCCCTTCATGTATCTTACAGAAAGCAAAGATATGTTTCACTGCCAAAGTCCGCATAAACTCCAAATAGGAAACCCCGGAAAGGTGGAATAGACGAAGTGAATAATTATTGTAAGATATTGTATTTATACAAATTATGGTGATGCTGGACTAACATAAGAGTGAAAATATAATATATTCCTCACCCAGCTAAATGTATAGCTACAACCTCAATCCTTAACTAATTTGCTATAACACAATTCTCGGCATACCCTTTGCTTATTAGTAAGCGAAATAATAAAAATTGAAACATTTGAAGGATCGATAAAAATGAGCAAGATTATAGGAATAGACCTGGGCACTACCAATTCGGTCGTTGCCGTTATGGAAGGTAACGAACCGAAAGTTATCCCGAACTCTGAAGGAAGTGACACAACTCCATCTATTGTGGCATTTTCCAAAACCGGTGAAAGACTGGTAGGAGCTACTGCCAAGCGCCAGGCTGTGACCAATCCCCAGAAGACCGTGTATTCAATCAAACGCTTTATGGGTCGTAACCATTCCGAAGTTGGAAATGAAATCAGCGAAGTTCCCTATAAGGTAATATCAGGTAAAAGCGGTCAGGCACGCATAAAGATCGATGATAAAGAATACTCACCACCTGAAATCTCAGCTATGATTCTGCAGAAAATGAAGCAGTCTGCAGAAGATTACCTCGGTGAAAAGGTTACTCAAGCTGTCATAACCGTGCCGGCCTATTTCAATGATACCCAGAGACAGGCAACGAAGGACGCCGGTGAAATTGCCGGCCTGAAAGTCGAACGTATCATCAATGAACCGACCGCTGCAGCGCTCGCTTACGGTATGAATAAAGATAAGGAAGAACGCATCGCCGTGTACGACCTCGGCGGTGGTACCTTCGATATTTCTATTCTTGAATTAGGCGATGGAGTCTTCGAAGTCAAATCTACCAACGGCGACACCCATCTGGGTGGCGACGATTTCGACCAGCGTCTGATCGACTACCTTGCCGATGAATTCAAGAAATCGGAAGGCATCGATCTGCGCAAAGATCCCATGGCTCTCCAGCGCCTGAAGGAAGCTTCTGAAAAAGCCAAAATCGAGCTGTCCAGTACCGCTCAAACCCAGGTGAATTTGCCCTTTATCACCGCAACTCAGGATGGCCCTAAGCATCTGGACTTTTCGATCACGCGCGCTAAATTCGAATCTCTGGTCGAAGACCTGGTCAAACGCTCCATAGATCCTTGTAAAAAGGCGCTTGATGCTGCCAAGTTCAAACCAGCTGACATTGACGAAGTAATCCTCGTCGGTGGTTCCACGCGCGTTCCTGCCGTAATCGAAGCTGTCAAGAAATTTTTCAAGAAAGAGCCCAATAAGGGAGTCAATCCCGATGAAGTTGTAGCCATGGGCGCTGCCATTCAGGGTGGTATCCTCGGAGGCGAAGTCAAGAAGGATATGGTTCTTCTGGACGTTACCCCACTGTCTCTTGGCATCGAAACCCTCGGAAATGTCATGACCAGATTGATCGAGACCAACACCACTATTCCACATCGCCGTTCGGAAATTTTCTCAACAGCTTCGGACAGCCAGACTACCGTGGACATTCATGTCCTGCAGGGCGAACGTTCCATGGCCTTCGACAATAAGACCATCGGTCGATTCCAGTTGGATGGAGTCCCTCCCGCACCGCGTGGCGTACCTCAGATTGAAGTAGCTTTCGACATCGATGCCAACGGGATCCTTTCGGTCTCAGCCAAGGACAAGGCTACCGGTAAGGAACAGTCCATCAAAATCCAGGCTTCTTCCGGTCTGAGCAAAGAAGAAGTCCAGAAGATGCAGGATGATGCTAAAACACACGCAGCCGAAGATGGCCAGAAGCGCGAGGAAGTGGAAACCCGCAATACTGCCGATACATTAGCCTGGCAGACTGAAAAACAGATGAACGAATTCGGCGACAAAATAGACGCCGACGCCAAGGCTAAAATTGAGGCTGGTCTGGAACGTATGAAAACGGCTCTGCGCGGCAGCGACCTGACTGAAATTAAGAACGCTTCGGACGACCTGAACCAGATATGGCAGCAAGCCTCGACCCAGATGTACGAAGCTGCCCAGAAAGCCCAGGAGGAAGCACAGGCCGGCGCCCAGGCTGAAGCTGAATCGTCAACAGGTGATGCTGGCGCTGAAGACGCAGAAGATGAAGTTGAAAGCGTCGATTACGAAGTCCTCGACGAAGATGAAGAACAGGACAAAAAGTAATCGCTTAATATAGATCGGGATTTACCGGGGAGGAGGCGGGCGCACAAAGCCCGTCTTTTCTCCTAATTCTTGATTGTATAAGTGAGTAGCATCACTAAAATAGTCTGTTATTTTGATTATATTGAATGTTATAATATGGAATAACATATTGGAAATACGAAATGCTATTGTATAGCAGCGCTCTCATTTGCCTTAAGAAAAGGAGAAACTCATGATACCGATTCATCCTGTACTGGATCATTTCACCATCGCATTATTCACCATAGCGGTGCTGTTCGAAATCTTCGGCTGGTCGTTGAATCATGACACGCTGAAAACCGTCGGATATTGGAATTTGCTCTTCGCCGCACTGGCGTCGCTTGCATCCTACTTGACCGGGCTGCTTATAGCCAAGGTTGAGATGTATCCGGAAGCCGCCCACCAACAGTTGCAGCTACACGAAACTCTGGGCACGATAAGTATGATTTTCATCATTGCTCTATTCTTGTGGCGAACCGCCTTCGGAGTCCACTTCATCGAAAAGTTAAAGGGAGTATATCTGGCTGTCCTGATAGCGGGAATACTCTTTCTCTTCTTTACCGGCTTCACCGGTGGTGAATTAGTTTACAGGTATGGCGTAGGTGTGAAACCAGTCATAGAGCAGGTGACTGCAGAGAAGCACGGTTACCAGATCAACCAAAATTACCAACAGACGACTGAGGTAGAACCGATCCAAGAGCAGGACAGTACTCAGGTACAGGAACAAGATTCGCAGTAATCTTTACTGCGAAAAGTAGCGTGGGGTTTACCGCGAAACTGTGACCCTGGTGCAATGACTCATGCAGAGAGCTGTAGCCGGGTTCTGCCTGTTCACGACGTTAAATCCTATGTCATTCTGCGAGTCCCGGTGAGCCCGGTACAATAAAGGAGAAAAAATGATTCCCATACATCCTATCGTTGACCATTTCACTATCGCCTTATTTACGCTGGTAGTAATATTCGAAATTGGCGGCTGGCTGTTCAAGAAAGAGGGATTGATGAACGCTGCCGCCTGGAACCTGCCAATTGCGGCAGTAGCTGCGATTATTTCATATCTCAGTGGTCGGTTCATGGCCGAACCCCTACCTCATCCCGAAGCCGCCCATGAATTAATGGAGACGCACGAAACCCTCGCTCTGATCGCCATGATCGTGATCGTAGCCCTGACTTTATGGCGCTTCTTTATCGGAAAACGGCTGCTGGAGAAGCTGAAAATCTATTATCTATTGGTCGGATTAGTCGGTCTGATGATCCTCTTCGCCACCGGATTCTATGGCGGCAAACTGGTGTTCAAGCATGGCGCCGGCACCCAACCAATAATCGAACAGTTGACAACCTCTCCATCCGGGGAGGCGACTGGCCAGTGACACCCGAAGGAAAATTGTATGTGTAGGTTGGGTTAGCGAAGCGTCACCCAACGTTTGATATGATAGATGTTACCTGGGCTACCATGGATTATAGAATCTGAGTGGGATCACTTGAACGGGCTGATTCCGGACAAGCCAGAC